>NZ_JAIUKB010000080.1:0-15762 GCF_020176785.1 Saccharopolyspora sp. 6V
CGGGGGGTGGGGGCCCCCCCGTTGGGGCGCGGTCGGGGGGGGCCTGTTTCCGCTCGCGCCCAGCCCCCCCCCCCGGGGGGGGGGGGGCCCCCCCCCCCCACGCCCAGCTGTACTCGCGCAGCACCCGCTGCCTGCCGTTCTCGCCCATCCGCCGCCTGCGCTCCGGGTCGTCCAGCAGCGCGCCGAGCGCCCCGGCGAGCGCTTCGGCGTCCCCGGGCGGCACCAGGTCGGCGCACTCCCCGTCCGGTCCGGCGACCTCCGGGATCGCGCCCGCGCGGCTGGCGACCAGCGGGGTGCCGCAGGACATCGCCTCGACTGTGGGCAGCGAGAAGCCCTCGTAGAGCGACGGCACGCAGGCGATCTCGGCGGAGCCGACCAGCTCGGCGAGCTCCTCGTCGCTGATGCCGCTGACGGTGCGGACCGCGCCGGAGATGTCCAGCTCGTCGATGAGCCGCTCGGTCGGCCCGCCCGGGGTCGGCGAGGCGACGAGAACGAGTTCCACCTCGCGCTCGGTGCGCAGCTTCGCCACCGCCTCCAGCAGCGTGCCGACGCCCTTGAGCGGGGTGTCCGCGCTGGCCATCGCGACGATCCGGCCGGGCACCCGCGGGCGCTCCGGCGGCCGGAACACCTCGTGGTCCACGCCGAGCGGCACCACCCGCAGCCGTCCCGGGTCCACGCCGAAGTCCTCGACGATGTCGCGGGCCGAGGATTCCGAGACGGTGAGCAGTTCGGGGATCCGCCGCGCCACCCGGCCCTGCATCCGCAGGAACCCGTACCAGCGGCGCACCCCGAACCGCCGCCAGCCCTCGGCGGCGGCCAGCTCCAGCCTGCGGTCGTGGGTGATCGGGTGGTGCACGGTCGCCACCAGCGGCAGCCCGGCGCGGCGCAGCCCCAGCAGCCCGTAGCCGAGGCACTGGTTGTCGTGCACCACGTCGAACTCGCCGGCCCGCGCCCGCAGCAGCTTCGCCGCGCGCAGGCTGAAGGTGAGCGGTTCCGGGAAGCCCGCCGACCACATGGTCGCGACCTCCAGCACATCGGTGAGGTCGCGCAGCTCCCGCCAGTGCGGGGTGCGGAACGGGTCGGGTTCCCGGTAGAGGTCCAGGCTCGGCACCCGGGTCAGCTCCACGCCCGGGTCCAGGTCCGGGTACGGCGGGCCGGAGAACACCTCGACGCGGTGGCCGAGCCCGACCAGTTCGCGGCTCAGGTTCCGGACGTAGACGCCTTGCCCGCCGCAGTGCGGCTTGCTCCGGTACGACAGCAGCGCTACTCGCACGAATTCACCTCGCAGGGCCGCCGCGGCACGCAACGGGTAGAGTGGAACATGTTCTCATCCAGGCATGCGGCCGGCGCAGCCCCGCCGGGAGGGACGCCGCCCCCGCGGGCGGCGCAGCGAGACCGACGCAAGAGAGGACCGACCTCATGAACGCCATGCCGCGACGCGGTGCCGCGAGCAGCGCGGCCAGCCTGCTGGCCGACGACCAGGGCGGCTCGGCGGCGCAGAACGCGCGTCGCAAGCGGATCATCGACGCCACCATCGCCCTCGCGGGCAAGGGCGGTTACGAGGCCGTGCAGATGCGCGCGGTGGCCGAGAAGGCCGACGTGGCGCTGGGAACGCTCTACCGGTACTTCCCGTCCAAGATCCACCTGTTGGTGACCGGCCTGGCCCGCGAGTTCGAGCGGTCGCTGGACCGGCTGGACCGCAGCAAGATCCCCGGCGACACCCCGTACGACCGGGTGCTGCACGTGCTGTCCCGCACGACCCGCACCATGCAGCGCAACCCGCAGTTGACCGAGGCGATGACGCGGGCGTTCATGTTCGCCGACACCTCGGCGGCCAACGAGGTCGACGCGGTCGGCGCGCTGACCGAGGCGCTGTTCAGCGGGGCGATGACCACCGGCGACGAGGAGCCGACCGACGAGCAGCGCGCGATCGCCCGCGTGATCGCGGACGTGTGGCTGTCCAACCTGGTCGCCTGGGTGACCCGCCGCGCCTCGGCGACCGACGTGGCGAACCGGCTGGAGCTCACGGTTCGCCTGCTGCTGCGCTGAAACCCGGCGCGCGCTGTGCCGCCGTCCCATCAGGCCTGCCGGTAGCGGTCGACACCGTCCGATGTGGACCGGCGCAGGCGGCCGCGCTCCACCAGCACGTCCAGGTGCGCCAGGGTCTCGCCGACGGCCAGGATCCGGTTGAACTCGTCCAGGTCGGCGAAGGCCCGCTCCCGGCGGGTCCAGCCGAGCACGCCCGCGACCTCGAAGCCGGTCGCCGCGCCCGCGAGCACGGCGGCCGCGGTCTGGTCGAGGCGCCGCTCGTGGTGGTCGAGGAGTTCGGCGACCCTGGCGTGCGCGCTGCCGGTGACCGGTCCGTGCGCGGGCAGCAGCCGCAGGTCCGGCAGCTCGCCGACCAGCCGCAGCGAGCTCAGGTAGTCACCGAGCGGCAGCGGGGTGCGGGCGGCCTCCAGCCCGATGGACGGCGTGATGTGCGGCAGCACGTGGTCCCCGGCGAACAGCAACCCGTTCGCCGCGTCGACGAACACGACGTGCCCGCGGGTGTGGCCGGGGGTCTCCAGCACGCGCAGCGTCCGGGAACCGACCCGGACCTCGGCACCGTCGTCGAGCCACTCGTCGGGCTGCTCGTAGTCCTGCTCCGGCCCGCCGCCGACGCCGACGAGCGCGTCGCGCACCATCGCGGCGAGCTCGTCCCCACCGGCGCGTTCCAGCTTGCCGAGCTGCCGGTCCGCGGTGCCGTCCAGCAGCGCCTCCAGCGAGGGGCGTTCGCCCGCGCCGAGGGCGATGGTGGCGCCGGTCTCGGCGCGCAGCCGCACCGCGAGGGTGTAGTGGTCCCGGTGCAGGTGGGTGACCAGGAACCGGCGCACGTCGCCGATCCCGCGCTCCAGCAGCCCGAGGCCGCGCTCCAGCGCTTCGCGGGCCTCCGGCAGCGCCCACCCGGCGTCGACGAGCGCCAGCCCGTCGCCGTCCTCCAGGGCGTAGACGTTGACCGCGCGCAGCCCGTCGCCGGGCATGGGCAGCGGGATCCGGTGCACCCCGGGCGCGACCTCGAACGCCCCGGGTTCGATCCACTCGTGCCGCCCGCGCGCCACGTCCACTTCCACCAACCGAACCTCCCGGATGACGACCTCGCCCCTGGCAAGGTAAACGTGAAATGTCCTCAGAAGGTCACGTGCGGTCTAGAACACACCTCCCGGGCGGGCTCCGGAGCACGGTCCGGACCGGCGCAACGCCCTCCGGCCGGGCGCGCGGCCCCGCCCGCACCCGGCCGACCAGCGATGGCTCCGCCGAGCAGGAATCCTGACATCCGATCGGTGATCCGCGCCACGTGGCCCCGGCCGCGCTAGTCGCCGAGCCGTTCGAGGACGGTGACGTTCGCGGTGCCGCCTCCCTCGCACATCGTCTGCAGGCCGTAGCGGCCGCCGGTGCGCTCCAGCTCGCCCAGCATCGTCGCCATCAGCTTCGTCCCGGTCGCGCCCAGCGGATGCCCGAGCGCGATCGCGCCGCCATTCGGGTTGACCTTCGCCGGATCCACGTCGATCTCCCGCTGCCAGGCCAGCACCACGCTCGCGAACGCCTCGTTGATCTCCACCACGTCCAGGTCGGACGCGGACAGCCCCGCCTTCCGCAGCGCGTGCCGGGTGGCCTCGATCGGCGCGGACAGCATCAGCACCGGGTCGTCGCCGCGCACGCTCAGGTGGTGGACGCGGGCCCGCGGGCGCCAGCCGTGCGCGGCCACCGCCCGCTCCGAGGCCACCAGCAGCGCCGAGGCGCCGTCGGAGAGCTGGCTGGACACCCCGGCGGTGAGCAGCCCGTCCGGCCGCAGCGGCCGGAGCGCGGCCAGCTTCTCCGGCCCGGTGTCGCGGCGCGGCCCCTCGTCCCGCTCCACCCCGGCGACCGGCACCAGCTCGGCGTCGAAGCGGCCCTCGTCGATCGCGGCGATCGCACGGCGGTGGCTGCGCAGCGCGAACTCCTCCATGTCGGCGCGCGAGACGCCCCAGTGCCGCGCGATGAGCTCGGCGCCCTGGAACTGGGTCACCTCGGCGTCGCCGTAGCGCCGCTGCCAGCCGTGCGAACCCGAGTCCGGTCCGTAGGCCACCGGGAAGTCCAGGCCGTCCGCGGCGCGCAGCGCGCTGCCGATCGGGATGGCGCTCATGTTCGCCACCCCGCCCGCGACGACCACGTCCGCGGTGCCGCTGAGCACCGCCTGCGCCGCGAAGTGCACCGCCTGCTGCGAGGAACCGCACTGCCGGTCGATCGTCACGCCCGGCACGTGCTCCGGGAAGCCGGCGGCGAGCCAGCCGGTGCGGGCGATGTTGCCCGCCTGCGCGCCGACCGCGTCCACGCAGCCCCACACCACGTCGTCCACTTCGCCGGGGTCGGCACCGGTGCGCCGCACCAGCGCCTGCAGCACGTGCGCGGACAGGTCCGCCGGGTGCACCCCGCTGAGCCCGCCGCCGCGCTTGCCCACCGGGGTCCGCAGCGCGTCGACGATGTACGCCTCGGTCATCTCGCTCCCGTCGTTGCGGCCCTGTTCGGATTCACGCCCCGTAGACCGGTTCCGGTTCGGGGTCGCGGCGCAGCAGGTCGTGCACCACCGCGCCGAGTTCCGCCGGATCGCGGCGGCGGCCCGCGTCGTCGCCGGCGCCGTGGCGCCAGCCGGTCATCAGCCGCACCTCGCCGCCCTGCACCTCGAAGACGCGTCCGGTGACGGCGGCCGATTCGGCGCTGCCGAGCCACACCACCAGCGGGGAGACGTTCTCCGGCGCCATCGCGTCGAAACCTCCCCCGTCCGGGCGGGCCATGTCGGCGGCGAACACCTGCTCGGTCATCCGGGTGCGCGCCGCCGGGGCGATCGCGTTCGCGGTGACGCCGTAGCGGCCGAGCTCGGCGGCGGCGTTCACCGTCAGCGCGGCGATGCCCGCCTTCGCCGCCGCGTAGTTGCCCTGCCCGACGCTGCCGAGCAGGCCCGCGCCGGAGCAGGTGTTCACGATGCGCGCGTCCACCCGCTCCCCCGCCTTCGCGCGGTCCCGCCAGTGCGCGGCCGCGTGCCGCATCGTCGCCGCGTGGCCCTTGAGGTGGACGCGCAGCACCTCGTCCCACTCCTGCTCGGCGAGGTTCACCAGCATCCGGTCCCGCACGAAGCCCGCGTTGTTCACCAGCACGTCCAGCCGCCCGAAGGTCGCCACCGCGCGCGCCACCAGCCGCTCGGCCTGCGCCCAGTCGGCCACGTCGGACCCGTCGGCGACGGCCTCGCCTCCGGCGGCCCGGATCTCCGCGACGACCGCGTCGGCGGCCGCGGCGTCCCCACCACCGCCATCGAGGCCGACTCCGATGTCGTTGACCACCACCGACGCGCCCTGGCGGGCGAACTCCAGCGCGTGGGCGCGGCCGCGGCCGCGCGCCGCACCGGTCACCACGACCACCCTGCCCGCGCAGATTCCCGTCACGGCCACCTCCTGCTCGTCGTCGGGCGCCGATCAGCCCGGCGCCTGGAACCGCTCGGCCAGCCGCGCCAGGTTCGGGTGCGGCTCACCGCCGCCGTGCACGGACAGCACGTCCCCGGTCAGGTAGCCGGCCAGCGGTGAGGCGAGGAACGCGCACAGCGCGCCGACCTCCTCCGGTTCCGCCGGGCGGCCCAGCGGAATCCCCGCCGCGAAGCCGGAATCGCCCGCCGGGACGCCGAAGTGCTCGGCGAAGTTCTCGGTGCTCGCCACGCCCACCGCGACCGCGTTCACCCGCACCGCGGGCGCGAACTCCAGCGCGAGCGTGCGGGTCAGGTTCTCCAGCCCGGCCTTCGCGGCCGCGTAGGCGGCGATGGTGGGCGCGGGCCGCCGTGCCGCCACGCTGCTGATCATGGTGATGGAGCCGCCGGTCTCCCGCAGAGCCGGCCACGCCCGCTGGCTGACCAGCAGCGGTGCCAGCAGGTTCAGCTCGACGACCTTCGCGTGGAACCGCGGCGAGGCGGTGGCGGTGTCCGCGGGCGGCGCGCCACCGGCGTTGTTCACCAGCACGTCGAGCCGGCCCTCCGCGCGCACGATCGCCGCGATCAGCTCGTCCACCTGGTCCGGGTCGCGCACGTCGGCCGCCCGGAATTCGGCCTCCGGCGGCGCCTCCGGTGGGTTCCGGGAGCAGACCCACACCCGGGCGCCCGCCCGCCGCAGCACGGCCGCGATGCCCGCGCCGATGCCGCGGATTCCGCCGGTCACCAGCGCGACCCGGCCGGACAGGTCGATCTCGACGCTCATGGACGCCTCCGGAATTCGTTGCCGCTGCTGGGAAATCCGGTTCCGCTCCGCCTCTGGCGAGGACTTCGCGGCGGTTGCTACCGTACCAGCAACAACCTAACAAGTGCTAGGTTCGGTGATGCCATGACAGTCCGGATCCACCGCCACGACAACGGAATCGCGGTGCTGACCGTCGACCACCCACCGGTGAACGCCCTCCCCGCGCGGGGCTGGCTCGACCTCGCCGAAGCCGTCCGCGCTCAGGGCGCCGATCCCGGCGTCCGGGTGCTCGTGCTGCGGGCCGAAGGCCGCGGGTTCAACGCGGGCGTGGACATCAAGGAACTCGCCGCCGACCCCGGGCACGGCAAGCTGATCGAGGTCAACCGCGGCTGCTACGAGGCCTTCCGCGAGGTCTACGAGTGCCCGGTACCGGTGATCAGCGCCGTGCACGGGTTCTGCCTGGGCGGCGGCATCGGGCTGGTCGGCAACTCGGACGTCGTGCTGGCGAGCGAGGACGCCTACTTCGGGCTGCCGGAGGTGGACCGGGGCGCGCTCGGCGCCGCCACCCACCTGTCCCGGCTGGTGCCGCCGCACTTCGCGCGCGCCATGTTCTACACCGGGCGCACCGCCACGGCGCGGCAGCTCGCCGACTTCGGCTCGGTGTGGGACGTCGTCGAACCCGCGCGGCTGCCCGCGGCGGCGCTGGAACTCGCCGGCGAGATCGCCGCGAAGGACCCGCTGGTCATCCGCAAGGCCAAGGAATCGCTCAACGGCATCGACCCGGTGGACGTGCACCGCAGCTACCGGTTCGAGCAGGGGTTCACCTTCGAGCTCAACCTCAGCGGGGTGTCCGACCGAGCCCGGGAGGAGTTCGTGCACGGCGACTCCCGGCGGGGAGGGTGAGGGCGGTGCGGGACAAGCTGGTGAGCCCCGACGAGATCGCGGGGCGGCTGCGCAGCGGGATGACCATCGGCATCGGCGGCTGGGGTTCCCGGCGCAAGCCGATGGCGCTGGTGCGGGCGATCCTGCGCACCGAGGTGCGCGATCTGACGCTGGTCTCCTACGGCGGCCCGGACGTCGGACTGCTGGCCGCCGCGGGCAGGCTGCGGAAGGTGGTGCACGGGTTCGTGTCGTTGGACTCGATCCCGCTGGACCCGCACTTCCGGGCGGCGCGCCAGCGCGGGGAGCTCGCGGTCGCCGAGTACGACGAGGGCATGGTGCTGGCGGGCCTGCGCGCCGCGGCCGCGCGGCTGCCGTTCCTGCCGACCCGCGCCGGGCTCGGCTCCGACGTGCCCGCGCTCGACCCGGAGCTGCGCACCGTGCGCTCCCCCTACCCGGACGGCGAGGAGCTGCTGGCGATGCCCGCGCTGCGGCTGGACGCGGCGCTGGTGCACCTCAACCGCGCCGACCGGCACGGCAACGCCCAGTACCTCGGGCCCGACCCGTACTTCGACGACCTGATGTGCGCCGCCGCCGACCACGGCTACCTCAGCTGCGAGCGGGTGGTGCCGACCGAGGAGCTGCTGCGAGGCGGGCCGGTGCAGTCGCTGCTGCTGGACCGCACCCACGTGGACGCGGTCGCGGAGACCCCGCGCGGCGCGCACTTCACCTCCTGCGCCCCGGACCACGAGCGGGACGAGGCGTTCCAGCGCCGCTACGCCGCGGCCGCCGCCGACGCGGCGAGCTGGCAGGCGTTCCACGACGAGTTCCTCGCCGGGGACGAACGGTCCTACCAGGCCGCGGTGGACGCGGCGCGGGAGGTGAACGGGTGATGGACGCGACCAGGGCGGAGGTGTGCGCCGCGGCCTGCGCCGACAGCTGGCACGACGCCGGGGAGGTGCTGGCCTCCCCGTTCGGGCTGATCCCCGCGCTCGGCGCCCGGCTGGCCCGGCTGACCACGGCACCGGACCTGCTGCTCACCGACGGGGAGGCGGTGCTGCTGACCGAACCGCCCCCACTGGGCCGCGAATCCGAGGCGGCCACCGCCGAGGGCTGGATGCCGTACCGCCGGGTCCTCGACCTGCTCGCGGGCGGGCGCAGGCGGGTGATGATGGGCGCCACCCAGATCGACCGGTACGGCAACCAGAACATCTCCCGGATCGGGCCGTGGGAGCGGCCGAAGGTGCAGCTGATCGGGGTGCGCGGGGCGCCGGGCAACAGCGTCAACCACGTCACGAACTACTGGGTGCCGAAGCACGGCGAGCGGACCTTCGTGGAACGCGTCGACCTGGTCTGCGGTGTCGGGCACGACCGGGCCACCGGTGCCGCCGGCCGGTTCCACGACGTGCGGGTGGTGGTCACCGACCTCGCGGTGCTCGACTTCGCCGGGCCGGACCGGACGATGCGGCTGCGCTCGGTGCACCCGGGCGTGACCGTGCGGGAGGTGCGGCAGCGCACCGGGTTCGAGCTGGACACCTCGGCGGTCGCCGAGACCCGGCTGCCGTCGGCCGAGGAGCTGGAGCTGATCCGCGGCAGGCTGGACCCGGACGGGCTGCGGCACCGGGAGGTGCCCGCGTGAGCGCGCCGCGGCTGGACACCGCGCTGTGCCGGTTGACCGGGGTGCGCCATCCGATCGTGCAGACCGGGATGGGCTGGGTCGCGGGCCCGCGGCTCGTGTCGGCGACCGCGGAGGCGGGGGCGCTCGGCATCCTCGCCTCCGCCACGATGAGCCGCGAGCGGCTGGCCGCCGCCATCCGGGAGGTGCGGGAGCGCACCGACCGGCCGTTCGGGGTGAACCTGCGCGCCGATGCCGCCGACGCCGAGCAGCGGGTGGACCTGCTCATCCGCGAACGGGTACCGGTCGCCTCGTTCGCGCTGCTGCCCGCCGAACGGCTCGTCGGCAAGCTCAAGGACGCGGGCATCGTGGTGATCCCCTCCGTCGGGGCGCGCAGGCACGCCGAGAAGGTCGCGGCGTGGGGCGCGGACGCGGTGCTGGTGCAGGGCGGCGAGGGCGGCGGGCACACCGGCCCGGTCGCCACCACCGTGCTGCTGCCGCAGGTGCTCGACGCGGTGGACCTGCCGGTGATCGCCGCGGGCGGGTTCTTCGACGGGCGCGGGCTGGCCGCCGCGCTCTGCTACGGCGCGGCCGGGATCGGCATGGGGACCCGGTTCCTGCTCACCCGCGACAGCCCGGTGCCGGACGAGGTGAAGCGGCGCTACCTCGCCGCGGGCGCGCACGAAGCGCTGGTGACCGCGCGGGTGGACGGGATGCCGCACCGGATGCTGCGCAGCGCGCTCACCGACACCGCCGAATCCCGGTGGCGGCGGCTGCCCGGCGCGTTGCGGCGGGCGGCGGCGTTCAAGGCGAGCAGCGGGCTGACCTGGCGCGCGATGCTCGCCGAAGGCCGGTCGATGCGGCGCCGCCGCGAGATGCCGTGGAGCGCGGTGCTGCTGGCCGCCAACACGCCCGCGCTGATCGAGGCGGGACTGGTGCGCGGCGACACCGAGGCCGGGGTGCTGCCCGCCGGGCAGGTGGTCGGCGCGCTCGACGAGCTGCCCGGCTGCGCGGAGCTCGTGGCGCGGATCGTCGCGGACGCCACCCGCGTGCTCGGTGAGACCGCCGCGCGGGTCACGCCCGCGGCGCCATGATCCCCTCGCACAGCAGCGTCACGTGCTGGTCGGCGATCACCTGGGCGTTCAGCCTGCCGCGCGGGTTGTACCAGTGCACCGTGGTCCACACCGTGTCCCGGATGAACCGGTAGGCGATCTTGACATGCAGGTCGTCGCGGAACACGCCGTCCCGCTGCCCCTGCTGCAGCACCTTGGTCCAGGTGCGCTCGAAGTCGTTGCCCGCCCGGCGCAGGTAGGCGAAGCGGTCGAACTGCGCCAGGTGCTTCGCCTCGTTCTGGTAGATCGTCACCGCCGAGCGGTACCGGTCCATCGCCTGGAACGAGCGCCGCACCAGCTCGGTGATGGTGGTCCGCGGGTCGTGGTCCTCGCGCAGCACCTCGGCGTAGAGCTCCTGCTGGTAGCCGAGGAATTCGCGGAGGATCTCGTCGACCATCGACTCCTTGGAGTCGAAGTGGTGGTAGAGGCTGCCGGACAGGATGCCGGCGGCGTCGGCGATCTCGCGGACGGTGGTGACCACGAAGCCGCGCCGCGCGAACAGGTCGGCGGCGATCGCGAGCAGTTCCGCCCGCCGCCGCGACCCGGTCGCCGCCACGTCCCCGGCCGAGCGCTTGCTTCCCACCATCCCACCATCCTCTCACCACCCCGGGGCGGTGCTCGTTCGCCGGGTCTCAGGGGTGCTGGCTGCTGACCGAGAGGACCTCTCCGGTCAGGTAGGTGGCGTAGTCGGAGGCGAGGAACACGATGGTGTTCGCGACCTCCCAGGGCTCGGCGGAGCGGCCGAACGCCTCGCGGGATTCGAGTTCCGCGAGCAGCGGCGCGGAGGTGACCTTCGCCAGGTGCGGGTGCAGCACCAGGCTCGGCGCCACCGCGTTGACCCGGACGCCGAACTCGGCGGCGTCGAGGGCGGCGCACCGGGTCAACGCCATCACCCCGGCCTTCGCGGCCGCGTAGTGCGCCTGCCCGGCCTGCGCGCGCCAGCCGACCACCGAGGCGTTGTTCACCACCACTCCCCCGCCGCCGGCGTCCCGGAAGTGCCGGATCGCGGCGCGGGTGCAGCGGAACGTGCCGTTGAGGGTGATGTCGAGGACGCCGTCCCACTGCTCGTCTGTCATGTCCTGGATCGCGGCCGTGCCGCCGAGCCCGGCGTTGTTGACGACCACGTCCAGCCGGCCGAACTCGGCGGCGGCGGCGGCGAACAGGTCCGCCACCTGCTGCTCGTCGGTGACGTCGCAGGGCACGGCGAGCACCTGCGCGCCCGGCAGCTCGGCGAGTTCGGCGCGGGTGGCCTCCAGCCGCCGTTCGTGCCGGTCGCTGAGCACGACCCGGGCGCCTTCGCGCAGCATCCGGCGGGCGGTGGCCGCGCCGATCCCCGTTCCCGCGGCGGCGGTGACGAGCGCGGTCCGGCCGGTCAGCAGCGCGTGCGGGGCGGGTTCGGCGGGAGCGGTCACGGCCGGGCCTCCTTCGGCAGGCCGAGCACCCGCTCGGCGATGATGGTGCGCTGGATCTCGTTGGAGCCGCCGTAGATCGTGTCGGCGCGGGAGAACAGGAACAGCCGCTGCCCCTCGTCGAGCTCGTAGGGCGCTCCGGCGGCGACCAGCCCGCAGGCTCCCGCGACCTCCACGGCCAGTTCGCCGAGGCCGCGGTGGAAGGTCGCCCAGTGCAGCTTCGCGATGGAGGCCTCCGGCCCGGCCGTGCCCTCGGCGACGCCGGTGAGGGTGCGCAGCGCGGTGAACCGCATGACCTCCAGCCCGATCCACGCCCGGGTGATCTTGTCGCGCAGCACGGGGTCGTCCATCGCCCCGTTGCGGCGGGCGAGGTCGGTGATGCGTTCCAGTTCGCGCCGGAACACCACCTGCTGGTCGATGGTGCCGACGCCGCGTTCGAAGCCGAGGGTGCCCATGGCGACCCGCCAGCCGTCGCCGACCTCGCCGACGACGTGCTCGGCGGCGGTGCGGGCGCCGTCGAAGAACACCTCGTTGAACTCGGAGGTGCCGGTGAGCTGCACGATGGGCCGCACCTCGACGCCCGGCCGGTCCATCGGCAGCAGCAGGCAGGACAGCCCGCGGTGGCGCTGCCCCGGCGGCCCGGTGCGGGCGAGCAGGAAGCACCAGTCCGCCTGGTGCGCCAGCGAGGTCCACGTCTTCTGCCCGTCGATCACCCAGTCCGGCCCGTCGCGCCGCGCCCGGGTGGACACGTTCGCCAGGTCGGAACCGGCCGAGGGTTCCGAGTAGCCCTGGCACCACAGCTCGCGGACCGCCACGATCTCCGGCAGGAACCGGCGGCGCTGCTGCTCGGTGCCGAAGGCGATCAGCGTGGGCCCGAGCAGTTCCTCGCCGACGTGGCCGACGCGCACCGGTGCCGCGGCCCGCGCGTACTCCTCGTGGAAGATCATCTGCTGCGCGGTGGAGGCGCCGCGGCCGCCGTGCTCCACCGGCCAGCCCAGGCAGGTCCAGCCGCCGTCGGCGAGCAGCCGGTCCCAGGCCAGCCGGACCTCGAACGCCTCGTGCTCGCTGCCCGGGCCGCCGAGCCCGCGGGCGTCGGCGAACTCGCCGGTGAGGTGGTCGCCGAGCCAGTCGCGGACCTCGCGGCGGAACGCCGCTTCGGCCGGGCTGTCGGTGAGGTCCATCCGAGCACCGCCTTCCACCGGGTCACGATTTCGGATTCTCCAGCAGTGGACGGGAAAATCAACCCCTACCAAGCACTTGCTAGTGTCGGCTAGCCTCGGGTGGCCGGGCGACTCCCGCGACGAGGAGCAGACGATGGCCGACGACGAACCGGTGGTGCGCTACGAGCGGGTCGAGCGGACCGCCGTGGTGACGATGAACCGGCCGCGGTATCGCAACGCGCAGAACTCCGCGATGACCTACGCGCTCGACGACGCGTTCTACCGGGCCTGCGCCGACGACGAGGTCGGGGCGATCGTGCTGGCCGGGGCGGGCGAGCACTTCTCCGCGGGCCACGACATCGGCTCCCCCGGCCGGGACGCGGACGTGGACTTCGAACGCCGCGCCGGGCTGTGGTGGGGCCACGTCGGCCGGTCCGGCGGGGAGTCCCGCTTCGCCCGCGAGCAGGAGGTGTACCTGGGCATGTGCCGCCGCTGGCGGGAGATGCCGAAGCCGGTGGTCGCGAGCGTGCAGGGCGCGTGCGTCGCGGGCGGGCTGATGCTGGCGTGGGTGTGCGACCTGGTCGTGGCCGCCGAGGACGCGTTCTTCGCCGATCCGGTGGTGCGGATGGGGATTCCGGGCGTCGAGTACTTCGTGCACCCGTGGGTGCTGGGACCGCGGGTCGCGAAGGAGCTGCTGTTCACCGGCAGGCGGTTGAGCGCGCGGCGGGCGCACGAGATCGGCATGGTCACCGAGGTGGTGCCCCGCGACCGGCTCGCCGAGACCTCGCTGGCGCTGGCCGCCGAGGTGGCGGCGATGCCCCGGTTCGGGCTGGCGCTGGCGAAGAAGGCCGTCAACCAGGCCGAGGACCTGATGGGCAGGCACAGCGGCCTCGATTCGGCGTTCGGGTTGCACCACCTGGCGCACGCGCACAACGCCGAGGTCGGCGGCGACTCGCTGGCCGGCATGGACGCGAAGGGCATGAAGCGGGCCGCCGACGACGACCCGCCCCGCTGAACCGGAGGACGCCGTGGACCTGACGTTCGCAGCCGAGGACCTGGCGTTCCGCGACGAGGTGCGGGCGTGGCTCGCGGCCAACCTGCCCCCGGAACCGCTGCCGTCGCTGGAGACCGAGCGCGGTTTCGCCGCGCACCGCGAGTGGGAGCGCGCCCTGCACGCGGCGCGGCTGTCGGTGGTGTCCTGGCCGGTGGAGTTCGGCGGCCGCGACGCGTCCCTGGTGCGCTGGCTGCTGTTCGAGGAGGAGTACCACGCGGCCGGGGCGCCGGGCCGGGTCGGGCAGAACGGGATCTTCCTGCTGGCGCCGACGATGTTCGAGCACGGCACGCCGCGGCAGCGCGAGCGCTACCTGCCCCGGATGGCGTCCGGGGAGGAGGTCTGGGCGCAGGCCTGGTCCGAACCCGAGGCGGGCAGCGACCTCGCCGGAATCCGCAGCCGAGCCCACCGGGTGCCGGGCGGCTGGCGGTTGTCCGGGCAGAAGACGTGGAGTTCGCGGGCCGCGTTCGCCGACCGCGCGTTCGGGCTGTTCCGCAGCGACCCGGACGCGCAGCGGCACCGCGGGCTCACCTACTTCCTGTTCCCGCTGGACGCCGAAGGCGTCGTGGTGCGCCCGATCCCCCGGCTGGACGGGAAGCCCGCGTTCGCGGAGATCTTCCTGGACGAGGTGTTCGTGCCGGACGAGGACGTGCTCGGCGGTGTCGGCGAGGGCTGGCGGGTGGCGATGAGCACCGCGAGCAGCGAACGCGGCCTGTCGCTGCGCAGCCCCGGCCGGTTCCTGGCGGCGGCCCGCCGGCTGGTGCGGGTGTGGCGGGAGCGCGGCGCGGACCGGGAGGCGCGGGACGGGGTGGTGGCCGCGTGGCTCGGCGCGCAGGCCTACCGGCTGGCGACGTTCGAGACGGTGACGAAGGTGCTGGGCGGCGCGCGGATCGGCGCGGAGGCGAGCCTCACCAAGCTGTTCTGGTCCGAGCTGGACATCGCGCTGCACGAGACGGCGCTGGACCTGCTAGGCCCGGACGGGGAGCTCGCCGCCGACTCCCCGGGCGCACCGGACGGCGGTGCCTGGGCCGAGGGGCACCTGTTCGCGCTGGCCGGACCGATCTACGCGGGCACCAACGAGATCCAGCGCAACGTCGTCGCCGAGCGGCTGCTCGGCCTGCCCCGGGAGCCGCGATGAGGTTCACCCGCACCACCGCGCAGCAGGACATGGCCGAGTCGTTGCGCGCACTGCTGGCCGATGTCGGCGGAACCGCACTGGCACGGGCCTGGTCGGACGGGGACGCGGCGCCGTGGTGGCGCTGCTGGGGGCGGCTGGGCGAACTGGGCGCGTGCGGGGTCGCGGTGCCCGGCGAGTTCGGCGGGCTCGGACTGGGCGCGGTGGAGACCGCGGTGTGCCTGGAGGAGTTCGGGTACGCGGGGCTGCCCGGGCCGGTGGTGGAGACCGTCGCGGTCGCGCCCGCGCTGCTGGCGGGCAGCGCCGATCAGCACCGGCTGCCGGAGCTCGCCGCCGGGCGGGCGGTGCTGGCGGTCGCGTTCGACGAGCTCGTGCCGCGCGCGCTGGACGCCGACGTGGCCGCGGCCACCTACCGCTGCGCCGGGACGCGGGTGCTCCGCGCGGACCCGGTCGGTGCGCCGGAGCGGTCGGTCGATCCGGTGCGGCGGCTGTGGGCGCTCGGGGCGGCCGGCACCGCGGTGGCCGGGGCGCGTCCGGCCGCCGCGTTCGACGCCGGGGTGCTGGGGTGCGCGGCGCAGCTGCTGGGTGCGGGGCGGCGGTTGCTGGACGACTCGGTGCGGCACGTGCGAGACCGCCACCAGTTCGGCAGGCCCGTCGGGAGCTTCCAGGCCGTCAAGCACCACCTGGCGGACGTGGCGCTGCGGCTGGAGTTCGCCCGGCCGCTGCTGCACGGGGCGTGCCTGTCGCGGGACGCCGGTGCGGGGCACGCGGCGCGGGACGCCTCGGCCGCGAAGCTCGCCGCGGCCGCGGCCGCGCACCTGGCCGCGCGCACCGCGCTGCAGGTGCACGGCGCGATCGGCTACACCGCCGAACACCCGCTGCACCTCTGGACGCTGAAGGCCACCGCGCTGCGCGCCGCCTGGGGCGACCCCGCCTGGCACCGCCGCCGCATCGCCGACGCCCTAGCGGCCGGAAGCACCGCCGACATCGGAACCCGCAGTTGAACTCCTGCCACGAGACGGGTGGTCCTGTCGGTTTCCCCTCAGCGGCGCAGCCGCTGAGCGGCGACCACCAGAGCAAGCCGACCAACCGCGGGTTCTCAGCGGTTCCCTCGCGAGGACAGCGATTTCCCTCGTGGCGGAGCCACTTGGGAAATCGATCCCGCAGC
>NZ_JAIUKB010000081.1:0-66386 GCF_020176785.1 Saccharopolyspora sp. 6V
ACCCCGCCGAGGACGTGGAGACCGCCCGCGACTTCCCGCCGGTCTCCTGGCCGAGCGCCGAGCAGGACGCCGAGCCCGCCGCCGCGCGCAGCTTCACCGGCGACCTGGCCGACCCGTCCGCCACCCCGCCGCGCCGCCGCGGCAGGCACGCCGCCCCGCCGCCGGAGGTGGTGGAGGCCCGCCCGTTGGACCGGTTCCCGCCGCACCGGTCCTGACCGGCGGTGTGACCTGCGCCGACCGGACTGGCGATCACTCGAACGCGCGTTCTACGGTGTTGCTGCGTTCGGGGGAGGGGAGTCCCCACGACGCATCCGCGCCCCGCGCCCGTCACCCCGGGTGCGGGGCGCTCCACACGGCCCGGACCACCGCTGATCCCGCGCGTAGCATCGGTGGCATGGCGCTGTTCTTCGGTGACAGGACCCGCATGATCGGCCCGGACGAGGCGTTGCCCGGGCGCTCCACCCCGCTGCCGGTGCCGGAGCGGCACGCGGTCTTCGGCGACCGCACCATCGTGCCGCCGTTCCCGCAGGGCACCGAGTCGCTGGTCGTCGGCATGGGCTGCTTCTGGGGCGCGGAACGGATCTTCTGGCGCACGGACGGGGTGTGGACGACGGCGGTCGGCTACGCGGGCGGCTACACGCCGAACCCGACCTACGAGGAGGTGTGCAGCGGTCTGACCGGGCACACCGAGGCCGTGCTGGTCGTGTTCGACCCGGCGGTGATCGACCTGGCCGGGGTGCTGAAGGTCTTCTGGGAGGGCCACGACCCGACGCAGGGCCTGCGGCAGGGCAACGACCGCGGCAGCCAGTACCGCTCGGCGGTCTACTTCGCCGACGACGAGCAGCGCGCCGTCGTCGAGCGGACCCGCGACGGCTACCAGGCGGCGTTGACCGCGGCGGGTCGCGGCACGATCACCACCGAGGTGGCGCCGCTGCGCGAGTTCTACTACGCCGAGGGCTACCACCAGCAGTACCTGTCCGAGGCGAAGAACCCGAACGGCTACTGCGGCATCGGCGGCACCGGGGTGTCCTGCCCTGTCGGGCTCGTCACGGAGTGATCGCGGCCGGTCGCCCGGCGTGGCAAGATCCACTCGGTTCGGCCGGGGCGATCCGGGTGAACCGCGAGCGGAATTTACCGCGATTCCGTTCAATAAACAGAATTCCCGGACGGCCGCCGAGCGCGCCGCCGGGAGCGTCAAATTCCGTTCCGCGGAATGCGATGCACCGCGGCCCGGCGTGTTAGTGGCACGCCGGGCCCCGGCACCGGGGACATTCTAGATCATCGAATCAGCCGAAGTTCACGTCCGCGCAGGAGTAGAACGCGTTCGCGGTGTCCGCGACGTCCCACACGCCGACGATGGCGTGCCTGCCGGACTTGCCTTCCGGCATCTTCCCGTCGTGGGTGTAGGTGTTCGGCGGCTGGGCGCCGCCGTAGTCCACGTCGACGAACGGGGTGGGTTCGAGCTGGTCGCGGCTGATCGGCTGGGTGGGGTCCCAACCGTCCTTCGTGACGTAGTAGCGGAACGAGCTGGTGGAGTGCGCCGCCGTGATCTTCCACTGGAACTGGAAGTCCTGACCAGCGGCGACGTCCGTGGTGGGCCACTGGCCGCCGCGCGGGTCGTCCAGCTCGGAGAACTGCTCCAGGCCCGCGGAGCAGATGCTGCCGTCCTCGGGGCCGGCTTCGGGGAAGCCCTTCGGGCCTTCGACGCTCTGCGGTTCCCACTGGATCGCGCCGCAGTCGTTCAGCGTCCCGTTCGAGCAGGCCTCCTGGCGGCTCGCGGGGCTCTGGACGAATCCGTGGCCGGTCGCGACTCCGGACGTGAAAACCGGCAACGCCAATCCGGCGATGCTGACCGCGGCGATACCGATCGTGCTTTTCACACTTTTCTTGAGCATGGGGGAGTGCTCCTTTCTGAATCGGTGTCGCAAAAAGTACGTCTCACTCTTCTGGCTTAATAGCTCCGTTCCGGGCAACATGAGGTTGGCAGACACATCGCTATTGGTCCAGACCTTGAGCCCGATTGGTCTAGCCCATGATCGCCGTCAGCTTGCGGGGTGCTGCGGCCGTGCGGACCATCCCGGCATGGCAGACAACGTCTATCGGGTCACCGAGATCGTCGGAACGTCCGAGCAGGGCGTCGATGACGCCGTGCGCAACGGGGTGCGCCGCGCCGCGCGAACGCTGCGGGAGGTGGACTGGTTCGAAGTCACCGAAGTCCGCGGCCACGTCGAGAACGGCGAGGTCGCGCACTTCCAGGTCGGGCTCAAGATCGGGTTCAAGCTGGAGGACTGACCGGACCGACCACGCACGAAAAAGGCCCCGCCGTCACCGGCGGGGCCTTCTGCGAGCGGATGACGGGACTCGAACCCGCGACCCTCACCTTGGCAAGGTGATGCGCTACCAGCTGCGCTACATCCGCATCAACGATCTCGGGAGTCCCGATCACCGGAGTGATCTTCACGCCCCTCGAAGCGCTGTTGGGAACAGTCTAACCCATCGTTCGCGAGCCGTTCCCGGGGGGTCACCGCCGGCTCGGACCGGCCCGTTCCAACTCGATCCGCAGCAGCACCCGGCGCTCCTCGGCCATCGCCCGCCGGTACGCGGACCAGTCCTCGTGCTCCCCGGCGACCCGGCGGTAGTAGTCCTCCAGCAGCGGCAACGCTGCCGGCTGCTCGACCACCTCCACCGCGCCGTCGACCTGGATCCACTCGCCGAAGAACTCGTCCGGCAGCACGCAGATCCACGCACGGGGGTCCCGCCGCAGGTTCCGCACCTTCGCACTGCCGTCCCGGGTGCTGATCAGCGCGCGCCCGCGGTCGTCGACGGCGACGAGCACGGGCACCAGCTGCGGCGTGCTGTCGGCGCGCAGCGTGCCCAGCACCGCCCGGTGGTGCTCGCGGAGGAAGGAACGCGCCCGGTCGAGATCCATCTCGTCCTCCCCGGTCGTGGTGGTGGCGCCCACCGTAGCGCCGCGGGCCCGGGTTCCGCGGTCGGCGAACCGGCCGGGGCTGGTCCCCTCGCCGTCCGTGATCGACAATGATCCGGGTGCCCCCCGGGTTTCACCCTCAAGGCCGATGACGGGCGCGATACGGTATCGGCACGCTCGGTGACGGCGCGCTGCCGCCGGAACCGGGGGCACGGCTGGGACGAACGATCCGAGAACGCCCGGCGCCGGGCGAGGAGGCGACGATGAACCGGGTGGTGCGGGGATCCGACGGCAGGCTGTGGAACGTGCGTTCCAGCCTGGAGTGGTCGAACCCGATCGCGGGCGACGACTTCGAGCACGACGTGAACGGTGGCGCCGGGCCGGCGATCCTCATGTTCGGCGTGCTCGCTGTTCTTATCCTGACCTTCGTCCTGTGGACCCCGGAGGGCGTTTACATCCCGATCTGGCTGATCCTGCTGCTGATCGTCGCGGTGCTGTTCTTCCCGGTCCGCTGGTTGATGCACCGCCCGTGGACGATCATCGCGGAGACCCCGGGCGACGAGGACGAGCACCAGCCGGAGCGCTGGGTCGGCGTGCAGCGCGGCTTCTTCAACACGCGCCAGGAGACGGCGAAGATCGCCCGCCAGATCGAGCTCTACGCCGAACCCGACATGAACGGTTCCCTGCAGCCGACCGAGTGAGCCCGGCCGCGGATCTTGGCAGACTGGTGGGGTGCCTGAGCTGCCGGAAGTCGAAGCGCTGGCGCGGCACCTGCGGGACGTCGCCGCGGGGCGCGCCGTCACCCGGGTCGACGTGGCCTCGATGAGCGTGCTCAAGACCGCCGACCCGCCGCACACCGCGCTGGTCGGCCGGGTGGTGACCGGCGCGGACCGGCGCGGCAAGTACCTGGACCTGGACTGCGACGGCCTGCACCTGGTGGTGCACCTGGCGCGGGCCGGTTGGCTGCGCTGGTCCGACGCGCTCGCGCCCGCCCCGCCGAAGCCGGGCCGCGGGCCGATCGCGATGCGGGTGCACCTCGACGGACCCGGTTTCGACCTCACCGAGGCGGGCACGCAGAAGCGGCTCGCCGCGTGGATCGTGCACGACCCCGCCGAGGTGCCCGGCATCGCGAAGCTCGGTCCGGATGCCCTCGGCATCACCGAGGAGGAGTTCGCCGCGGTGCTCGCCGGGCGCTCGGAGCGGGTGAAGACGGTGCTCACCGACCAGTCGCGGCTGGCCGGCGTCGGCGGTGCCTACTCGGACGAGGTGCTGCACCGCGCGAAGCTGTCCCCGTTCGCCACCGCCGGGAAGCTGGGCGAGGACGCGGTGCGGCGGCTGCACGCCGCGCTGCGGGAGGTGCTGTCCGACGCCGTCGACCGCTCCCGGGACGCCGCGCGGCTGAAGGCGGAGAAGCGCTCCGGGCTGCGGGTGCACGGGCGGACCGGCCTGCCCTGCCCGGTGTGCGGTGACCTGGTGCGGGAGGTGTCGTTCGCGGACCGCTCGCTGCAGTACTGCCCCACCTGCCAGACCGGCGGCAAGCGGCTGGCGGACCGGCGGATGTCGCGGCTGCTGAAGTGACCGCCGGTCCGGTGCGTCCGGCGCAGCCGACAGGTCCGAACGGAGTCGGTGAGCACCGTTCACCGCTCGGATCCGGCTACCCGGCGTAGCGTTCTTGATTCCCCGCGTGCCTGGGACGAATACTGGTGGACGTGCCGGAGCTGTTGACCGAGCGGACCGTGCTGACCGCGCTCGCCGCCCTCGCCGTGCTCGGAATGTTCGTGCTGCTGTGCCGTTCGCGCCGGGTGAGCACCTCGGTGGAGGACGCGATGCTGACGGCGCTGCACCACGTGACGGGTGCCGCGCCGTTCCTGCGCGCGGGCATGACGCAGGAGTCGGCGGACAAGACCGCCCCCCACCTGCGCGAACTGCTCTCCTGCGTGGCGGTGGGCGTGGTGGACGCGGACGCGACCCTGCTGAGCTGGGACGGCGACGCGAACCAGCACTACGCGGACCTGCGCGGCAAGATCGAGGTCACGCTCCGCGACGGCAAGCGCGAGTACATCGACCACACCGACCTGCTGTGCGACCAGCGCCCCTGCCTGATGCGGTACGGGGTCGTGGTGCCGCTGGAGGTGTCCGGGGAGATCCGCGGGGCGCTGGTGATCATCAGCGGTGGGGACCGGAAGCGGCTGCTGCGCGCGGCCAGCGAGGTCGCGCACCACGTGTCCACCCACCTGGAGCTCGCCGAGCTGCAGGAGTCGAAGGAGAAGCTGGCCCGCGCGGAGGTGCGGGCGCTGCGGGCGCAGATCTCGCCGCACTTCATCTACAACGCGCTCAACACCATCTCCTCGCAGATCCGCAACGACCCGGAGCAGGCCCGCGACCTGCTGATGGAGTTCGCCGACTTCACCCGCTACTCGTTCCGCTCCACCGGCCTCTACACGACGCTGGCCGACGAGATCCGCAACATCGACCGCTACCTGATCCTGGAGCGCGCCCGGTTCGGCCCGGACCGGCTGAAGGTGCAGCTCAAGATCGCACCGGAGGTGCTGCCGGTGGTGGTGCCGTTCCTGGCGCTGCAACCGCTGGTGGAGAACGCGGTGCGGCACGGGCTGGCGACGAAGCCGGGCGGCGGCACCGTGTCGGTGGTGGCCGAGGACCGCGGCTCCGAGGCGCTGATCAGCGTCGACGACGACGGCATCGGGATGGACCCGAACCGGTTGGACGCGGAGCTGGCGAACGCGCACCTCACCGGCGCGCACGTCGGCCTCGGCAACATCAACAACCGGATGCGGGCCACGTTCGGCGACGACTACGGCCTGGTGGTGGAGACGGCGGAGAACGCGGGGATGAAGGTGATCATGCGGGTGCCGAAGTTCGCGCCCGGCGTGCTCCCGCTGCCGGTGGCCGCCTTCGACGAGCCGGCCCCGGGTGCGAGCGCCCAGCCCAGCCGCTGATCCACGCAGCCCAGCCGCTGACCCGCGCAGCCCAGCCGCTGATCCATGCAGCCCAGCCGCTGCGTCCAGCCCAGTCCCTGACCCGCGCCCGGACGGGCCGTTCACCTGGTGCGAACGGTCCCGCCGGCCGCTTCCGGAGCCCGTCGGCGGGCCCGCCGAGCCGGTAACGTCGGGGCATGAACGACAACGCACCGCAGAAGTTCACCGACGTCCTGACCGGCAAGCTCGCCTCGAAGCTGCCGCCGAAGCTGGCCGAGCGGGCCGAACGCGGACCGGTGGTGGCGGTGGTCAAGTTGCACGGCACGATCACGCCGACGCCGAGCCCGATGAACCGCGGCACCATCTCGCTGCAGACCACCGAGTCGGCGCTGAGCCGCGCGTTCGGGCACGACCGGCTGTCCGCGGTGGTGCTGTCGATCAACTCGCCGGGCGGGGCGCCGACCCAGTCGGCGCTGGTCGCGGACCGGGTCCGCCAGCTGGCGGCGGAGAAGAAGGTGCCGGTGCTGGCGTTCTGCGAGGACGTGGCCGCGTCCGGCGGGTACTGGCTGGCGTGCGCCGCCGACGAGATCTACGCGCACCGCACCTCGATGGTCGGCTCCATCGGCGTGGTGAGCGCGAGCTTCGGGCTCGACGGGCTGCTGGAGCGCATCGGCGTGCAGCGCCGGGTCTACACCGCGGGCGAGAACAAGGTGCGGCTCGACCCGTTCAGCCCGGAGAAGGACGACGACGTGCGCTGGCTGCACGGTCTGCAGACCGAGCTGCACGACCAGTTCACCGACTGGGTGCGGGAGCGGCGCGGGGGCAAGCTCGCCGACGCCGACCTGTTCACCGGCGAGGTGTGGACCGGCGCGAAGGCGAAGGAGCTCGGGCTCGTCGACGGTCTGGGCACGCTGCGCGGCATCGTCGCGGAGCGGTTCCCGAAGGCGCACATCGTGGACGTCGAACCGCGCAAGCCGCTGCTGGCCCGGCTCAGCGGCAGCGCCCCCGGCACCCGGCTGGGTCTCGGCGCCTCGGCGTCCTCCCTGGTGGAGGCGCTGGAGCAGCGCGCCCAGTGGTCCCGCTTCGGGCTGTGACCGCCCGGCGGAGCGCGACCGGCGGGACCGCCGCGGTCGCGCTCCCCCGACCCCGCCGCAGTCCTGCCCGGGTGCGCACCGTACGTTGATCCGGCGGCGTGACACACCTCACTCAGCCGTGGCTCGCGGCGTGGCCTGTGTCGCTCGGCCGAGTGATGCCACGATGATCGACGCAGC
The DNA here is from genome assembly GCF_020176785.1 of Saccharopolyspora sp. 6V. NCBI lineage: Bacteria > Bacillati > Actinomycetota > Actinomycetes > Pseudonocardiales > Pseudonocardiaceae > Saccharopolyspora > Saccharopolyspora sp. 6V. The sequence continues at coordinate 7,134 of NZ_JAIUKB010000081.1, forward strand.
GGCTGCCACGGCATCCCTCGGCAACGCCGCACGTGCGAGCCGGGCTCCGCGACGACGCCGTCGTGGCGCACCGAGCCGAGAAACCTGATCGTGGACAGTGCGCCACCCGGCGCGGCAGGATTGGCGTTACAGTGAGTATTCAACCGGACACGAGCGCGCAGGTCGGCACCACGGGACTGGTGGTGCTGGCGGTGGACGACGAGATGGCCGGGCTGGACGAGATGAAGTTCCTGCTCGGCAACAACCCGCGGGTGGGCCGGGTGCTCACCGCGTTCGACGCCGCGGAGGCGTTGCGGTTGCTGCGCAGCGACGACCAGCTGCGGTCCCGGGACGGCGAGGACTCCGTGGTGGACGCGGTGTTCGCCGACGTCTCGATGCCGGGGCTCAGCGGCATGGAACTCGCCAGGGTGCTCAACGCCTTCAAGCAGCCGCCCTCGCTGGTGTTCATCACCGGCCACGAGGAGAACGCGCTGGAGGCGTTCGAGGTGGGCGCGCTGGACTACATCATGAAACCCGCCGACGCGGACCGGGTGGACCGGGCGCTGCGCAACATCGAGCGCAGCAAGGCCGAACGCGCCGCCGGTGGCCGGGCCGACGCCACGGCCGCGGAACTCCCCGCCGCGGCCGACGAGGACGAGGTGATCCCGGTGGAACTCGCAGGCACGACGAAGATGGTCTCCCGCAAGACGGTCCGCTGGGTGGAGGCGCAGGGCGACTACGCGCGGCTGCACACCACCGACGGCGGCTCGCACCTGGTGCGGATCCCGCTGGCGCAGTTGGAGGAGCGCTGGGCGGACGCCAACTTCATCCGCATCCACCGCTCGTACCTGGTGTCGATGACGCTGGTCACCGAGCTGCGGATGTCCTCGTCCGGCTACTCGGTGCTGCTCGGCGGCGGCGAGCCGAAGGAGCTGCCGGTCAGCAGGCGCCACACCCGGGAGCTCAAGGACCGGCTGGTGCGCGCGCCGAGACAGGGCTGGGGGTCGCAGGGATGAGCGCGCCCCGCCGCCCGGCCGGTCGGGCATGACGCCGGAACAACCGGCGACCGCCGCAGGCGGCCGCCGTCCCCGCAGGCAGCGCGTCGTTCTCTCCGATCGCCGCCGCAGCAGGCCGGTGGCCCGTACGATCATGGAGCTGGAGGAGCAGACCAGCGTCGGCGAAGTGCTGGTCAGTTACCTGGTGCGCGCCCAGCTGCGGAGCGCACTGCTGATGACGGGTCTGCTCGGGGCCGGGCTGTTCGGCCTGCCGCTGCTGTTCCACGTGCTGCCGTCGCTGGGAGACATGGTGATCGCCGGAATCCGGTTGCCCTGGTTGGTCCTCGGGGTGCTGCCCTACCCGTTCATGGTGCTGCTCGGCTTCTGGTACTCGCGGGCAGCGGCTCGGCACGAGCGCGATTTCCTGCACATGATCGAGCGGTAGCGGGGCTCGGCGGTGCCGGAGATCTCCGTGTTCTGGGCGTTGGGCGGTATCGCCGTCGTGGTGACGGCGACCTTCGCCATCGGCGTGTGGGGGTCGAGCCACGCCCGGACCACCTCGGACCTGCACCGCGCGCGGCGCCTGGTGCGGGAGGAACGCAACGCGGCCGCGATCTCCGGCGAGTACCTGTCCGCGGCGTCGTTCCTCGGCGTGGCCGGGCTGGTGCTCAAGGACGGGTCGCAGGCGCTCTGGTACCCGATCGGGTTCGCCTCCGGCTACCTGGCGGTGATGTTGTTCGTGGCGGCGCCGCTGCGCCGGTCCGGGGCCTACACGGTGCCGGACTTCGCGGTGGTGCGGCTGGATTCGCCCTGGCTGCGCTGGTTGACCACGGCGTTCGTGGTGCTGATCGGCTGGCTGTACCTGGTGCCGCAGTTCCAGGCGGCCGGGTTGACGTTCGCGGTGCTCACCGAGCTGCCCGCCTGGGTGGGTGCGGTGGCGCTGCTGCCGGTGGTGCTGGCGAGCGTGTTCAGCGGCGGCATGCGCGCGGTGACCCTGGTGCAGGCGTTCCAGTACTGGCTGAAGCTGTTCGCGATCACGGCGCCGGCGTTCGTGCTGTTCGGGGTGTTCCTGCTGGGCGGTTCGGCGGACCGGTTGAACGAGCCGGGACCGGTGTTCGAGACCCGGACCGCGGTGGAGGTCGAGACGCCGGTGACCTTGCGGGTCGTCGAGCCGACCTGGGTGCTGGTGGACGCGCCGCGGGAGTCGCCGGGCGGCCCGTTGCAGCCGAACGGGCAGGCGAACACCTGGGTCCCGCCGGGGGAGTACGCGGTCGACGCGGGCAGCACCCTCTCGTTCGAGGCGGGCGCGGCGGTTCCGGTGGTGTCCGAGGCGGAACCGGACAACGGTTCGTGGCTGCACCCGTCCGGCTCCGGTTCGGCTTCGCTGGTGGGCACGTACTCGCTGCTCGTGGCGACGTTCCTGGGCACGATGGGCCTGCCGCACGTGCTGGTGCGCTTCTACACGAACCCGAGCGGGCACGGTGCGCGGCGCACGGCGCTGTTCGTGCTGGTCCTGCTGGGCACCTTCTACCTGTTCCCGACGGTGCTGGGGCTGCTGTCCCGGTTGTTCGTGCCGAAGCTGCTGGTCACCGGGCAGACGGATGCCGCGGTGCTGCTGCTGCCGAACGCGATGCTGAGCAGCTGGCCGGGCGGGGTCCTGACGTCGTTGACGGCGGCCGGCGCGTTCGCGGCGTTCGTGTCGACCTCGTCCGGGCTGGTGGTGAGCCTGTCCGGGGTGGTGTCGTCGAACTTCCAGCGGGTGCGGGGCTGGCACATGCCGCTGCTGCTGCTCGCCTCGGCGGCGGTGCCGATGGTGCTGGCGCTGCTGGTGGCGGAGCAGGACTTGGCGCGCAGCATCGGGTTGGCGTTCGCGATGGCGGCGTCGACGTTCTGCCCGCTGCTGGTGCTGGGGGTGTGGTGGCGCGGGCTGACGGCGTTCGGCGCGGCGGCCGGTCTGGTGGCGGGCGGCGCGCTGGTGCTGGCGGCGCTGGTGGTGGGAGCGCTGCGTCCGGGCGGCGAAGGGGTGCTGGCGGAGCTGGTGCAACAGCCGGCCCTGGTGAGCGTCCCGGTGGCGTTCCTGGTGATGGTGCTGGTCAGCGCGGGCACCAAGCGGCAGCTTCCGGAGGGCGTGTCCCGGGTGATGCTGCGCATGCACGCGCCGGACCGGCTGGGTTTTCAGGACGATCGGCGGGTGCGCAAGCCCGTGCCGAGCAAGGATTCCGGCGGTCGGCACCGGCGTTAGCCCGATCGGATCAGCTCGTTCGGCGGTGCGGTGCGTCGGCGGCGGGCGCCCGGCGACCGGTGGTGGTGCCCCCGGTCCGGTGATCAGCGCGAATGTGGTCTCGGGACCGGGCTCCCCGGTGTTCACCGCGTGCGATGGGCGGCCGGTGCGCGCCGCTCCGCGCCGTCGCGTCCGGTTCGTCCGGGTGGCCGGTCGGGCGTCTCGCTGACCTGCCGAGTCTCGCATTGGGCCGTACGGGTAGTTGGCGTGACAGGGGTCACTCCACGTGTCATAATCAGGGATTTGTCGGCGCTTCGGTCACCCAGCGGATTGATATCAATCCACGTTCGGGGTCTTTCCAGATTCGGACGAACTACGTAGCGTTCGCGCGTCGACAGGAGATAGAGGTCACACGTCGCCGGCGGGCGCGACCTCTCCTACCCAGGAGGACAACCGTGAGCTCCACGGGCCAGAGCGACCCCAGCCCCGGCAGCGACCCCAGCGCCAGCGGCGACCCAGGTCCCGCCATCGACGCCGAGACCTGGGCGGCCGCGCAGAACAGCCCCGAATTCGCCACGCTCCGGCAACGGCTGCGCACATTCGTCTTCCCGGTATCGGCGATCTTCCTCGTCTGGTACCTGGTCTACGTCCTGCTCGCCGACTACGCGCACGGGTTCATGAGCATCAAGCTCATCGGCAACATCAACGTGGGCCTGGTGCTCGGGCTGCTGCAGTTCGTCTCCACCTTCCTCATCACGACGCTCTACGTCCGGTACGCCAACAAGAACCTGGACCCGGTCGCCGAGCAGATCCGCGAACGCGTCGAAGGAGAGCAGCGGTGACCACACTCCAGGCCGCCCACCCGTTCCTCGCGCAGCAGACCGACACCGCGTCCAACCGGTGGCTCAACATCGGCATCTTCGGGCTGTTCGTGCTGGTCACGCTGGTCATCGTGTTCCGCGCCAGCCGCAACACGCGCACCGCCTCGGACTACTACGCGGCGGGCCGGGCGTTCAGCGGGCCGCAGAACGGCATCGCGATCTCCGGTGACTACCTGTCGGCGGCGTCGTTCCTCGGCATCGCCGGGGCCATCGCCGTGTACGGCTACGACGGGTTCCTCTACTCGATCGGCTTCCTCGTCGCCTGGCTGGTGGCGCTGCTGCTGGTCGCGGAGCTGCTGCGCAACACCGGCCGCTACACGATGGCCGACGTGCTCAGCTTCCGGATGCGGGAGCGCCCGGTGCGCACCGCCGCCTCGCTGTCCACGCTGGCGGTCTCGTTCTTCTACCTGCTCGCCCAGATGGCCGGCGCCGGCGGGCTCATCGCGCTGCTGCTCGGCATCGAGAGCAAGGGCCAGCAGGCCATCGTGATCGCCGTCGTCGGCGCGCTGATGATCCTGTACGTGCTGGTCGGTGGCATGAAGGGCACCACCTGGGTGCAGATCATCAAGGCCGCGCTGCTCATCGCGGGCGCGTTCGTGATGACCCTCTGGGTGCTCGGCCACTACGGGTTCAACCTGTCCGGGCTGCTCGGGGCCGCCGTGGAGCGGGCCGGTGCCGGTGGTGAGGAGCTGCTCAACCCGGGCGCGCAGTACGGGGCCAGCAGCACCAGCAGGCTCGACTTCGTCTCGCTGGGCATCGCGCTGGTGCTCGGCACCGCAGGGTTGCCGCACGTGCTGATGCGCTTCTACACGGTGCCCACCGCGAAGGAAGCCCGCCGCTCCGTGGTGTGGGCGATCTGGCTGATCGGGCTGTTCTACCTGTTCACGCTGGTGCTCGGCTACGGCGCCGGGGCCATGGTCGGGCCCGAGGCGATCAAGGACGCGCCGGGCGGCGTGAACTCGGCGGCACCGCTGCTGGCGCTGCAGCTGGGCGGCCCGCTGCTGCTCGGGTTCATCTCCGCGGTCGCGTTCGCGACCATCCTCGCCGTCGTCGCCGGCCTCACGATCACCGCTTCGGCATCGTTCGCGCACGACATCTACGCGAACGTGCTCAAGAAGGGGAAGGTCGACGACAAGAACCAGGAGGTGAAGGTCGCGCGGATCACCGCGGTGGTGATCGGCATCGTCTCGATCCTCGGCGGCATCGCGGCGAACGGGCAGAACGTGGCGTTCCTGGTGGCGCTGGCGTTCGCGGTCGCGGCCTCGGCGAACCTGCCGACGCTGCTGTACTCGCTGTTCTGGAAGCGGTTCAACACCACCGGGGCGCTGTGGAGCATCTACGGCGGGCTCGCGGTGACCATCGTGCTGATCGTGTTCTCGCCCGCGGTGAGCGGCAACGAGGAGGCGATGTTCCCGGCGCTGGACTTCGCGTGGTTCCCGCTGAAGAACCCCGGGCTGATCTCGATCCCGGTGTCCTTCCTGCTCGGCTACCTCGGGACCGTCCTGAGCAAGGAGCCGCACAACGCGGCGAAGTACGCGGAGATGGAGGTCCGCTCGCTCACCGGGGCGGGCGCCGAGAAGTCCACCCCGCAGCACTGATCGCCCCACCTCACGACGGGCCCACGGGCGGCGTGGCAGCATCGGGTCCGTGACTACCCCGATGCAAGTACCCGGCGTGCCGCCGGAGGAGCTGCCCGCCGAGCTGCCGGACGCGAAGTCGGTGCTGCTGGACGTGCGGGAGAACGACGAGTGGGCCGCGGGCCACGCCCCGGGCGCGCTGCACATCCCGATGAACGAGGTGCCGCAGCGCCTCGACGAGATCCCCGAGGCCGACCAGGTCTACGTGGTGTGCCGCTCCGGCGGCCGGTCCGCGCGGGTCACGGCCTACCTGAACGCGAACGGCTGGGACGCGGTGAACGTGGAGCGCGGCATGAACGGCTGGTCGGCGATCGGCCGCCCGGTGGTGTCGGACGAGCCCGGCGCCGACCCGATCGTGCTGTGACGACGCCGCCGGACCGCCCGGCCGGATCGGGCCTGCGGGTGGAGTGGGTGGCCACTCCGCCCGGTGGCCTGCGGCCGCGGCGCCGCGCGCGCCCACCGGCCCGCTATTCGGGCCCGCCGTCCTACCCGGGCGTCCCCCGCTGGGGTTTTCCGCTGCTGGGCTGGCGGTGGCCGTTGGCGTTGCCGACGCGCCCGCAGGTCGACCCGGTGCAGCGGGTGACGTGGCTGTCGGCGATGTCGTGGTCTGCGTTGTGGCTGATGGCGGCGGTGTCCGGCGTGGCGGCGGTGGCCGAGGCCTGGCGGTACGGCCTGCTGCTGATGAGCCGCGGTTCGGCGTTGTCGAAGGTGGCGCTGGACCTGTCGGACACGCTGGTGGTGACGTCGGGCGTGCTGAGCTGGCTGCTCGGCGCGACCAGCGGGGTGTTCGCGGTGCTGTGGCTGGTGTGGGCGCGGCGCGCGTCGGCGCGGCAGCTGGAGGTGGTGCCGCGCCGCCCGGAGTGGCAGGTCGTCGCGGGCGTCCTGGTACCGGGCTGGAACCTGGTGGCGCCGGGCACGGCGCTGGCGGAGCTGGAGCACGGGGTGCTGGTGGCGGCCGGTGCGCGTCGTGCGGCGGAGCGTCCGCGGCCGTCGCGGCTGGTCGGGTGGTGGTGGGGTTCGTGGGCGTTGAGCCTGCTGCTGGGCTGGGCCGCGCTGCTGTGGGGCTTCCGGGACGGCGTGCAGGCGATGGCGGACGGCGTGGTGCTGCACTTCTGGGCGGACGTGGCGGCGGCCGCGTGCGCGGTGCTGGCGATGCGGGTGATCACGTACGTGACGAACCTGCTGGTGCCGTCGGACCCGACGCTGCTGGCGCGCCCGCGCGTCGTCGGCGTCCGCGGTGCCCCGGAACCGCCGCGCGCGGCTCGGCCGGCGGACGCCCCCCGCTGATCTGACCGCAGGCGAACGACCCACCAGAAGCCCCACCAGGTGAGTGGCCCACTCGTCCAGCCGTACCGGGTGGATGGCCCGTTCACCTGGCGGGCCTCCGGCGTGGTGGGCTCGGGCGGGCGGTCGGGATAATGCCCGGCATGGGTTCCCCGCAGGTCGTCGCGCACCGCGGTGCGTCGGCGGAACGCGCCGAGCACACCCTCGGCGCCTACCAGGTGGCCCTGGACCAGGGGGCCGACGCGCTGGAGTGCGATGTCCGGGTCACGCGGGACGGACACCTGGTGTGCGTGCACGACCGCCGGGTGGACCGCACCTCCTCGGGCCGCGGCGTGGTGAGCGAGTTGACGTTGCCCGCGATGTCCCGCTTCGACTTCGCGCACTGGCACCACGAGCTGCCGGAGTCGGCGGACGAGCTGGTGTTCGAGCCGCGGGCGAGCGCGGCGGTGGGCGCCGCGCAGCGCCGCATCCTGACCTTCGACGACCTGCTGGGCCTGGTGCGCGCGCAGCGCAGGCGGATCCGGTTGTTCGCGGAGACGAAGCACCCGGTGCGCTACGCGGGCCTGGTGGAGGCGAAGTTGACGGCGGCGTTGGCCCGGCACGGCGTGTCGGCGCCCGCGCACAAGGACGAGTCGCCGGTGGTGATGATGTCGTTCTCGTCGGCGGCGGTGCGCCGGTTCCGGGCGGACGCGCCGGGCGTGCCGACGGTGCTGCTGTTCGACCGGGCGTCGCGCGCGGCGCGGGCGGGGGAGCTGCCGCGCTGGGCCGACCTGGCGGGCCCGAGCATCCGGTTGCTGCGCCGGGACCCGGAGCTGGCGGGCCGGTGGGCGGCGCGGGGCCGGGACACCTACTGCTGGACGGTGGACGACCCGGCGGACGTGGAGCTGTGCCGCCGCGCGGGGGTGCGGTTCGTGGCGACGAACCGGCCGGGTGCGACGCGGCTGCGGTTGTCGGGCGGCTGACCCGGGACGTCGGTCGCGGTGGCGGCTCGATAGCGTCGGTGGGTCTTGTCACAGCTGCGAGGAGGCTTCGAGTGTCGAAGCGTACGGCCACCCCGTCCCAGCGAGCTGAGGGCGCCGTCGGCCCGAGGCAGCCTTGCCCGTGCGGGTCGGGGAAGCGCTACAAGGCGTGCCACGGCAAGGCGGGCGGCGCCACCGATGTGATCGTGACCAGGCCTTTCGAGGGACTCGCCGCGGAGGGTGATCTGGTCGCGCTGCGCGAGTTCGTGCCGTCGGCGACGGCACGGCTGCCGCTGCTGTCCGGCCCGGAGGTGACGGTCGCGTCGGTGCTGCCGATGGCGGCGGCCGCGGTGCGCCGCACGGACGGGCAGGCGTTCATCGGCCTCCAGGTGCAGACCCGTTCGGGTGATTTGAGCCGGGACCTGGCCCGCGCGATCGAGTGGGTGCAGCAGGCGGAGCCGGGCCAGTCGCTGCCGGTGGTGGGCCCGGAGCCGGCGCAGGCGGAGGTCCGGACGCGCCTGCAGGACCTGCTCGACCCGGCTGCGGAGCTGGACGTCCAGCTGCACGAGGACTTCGCGTGGTGGCTGCCGGAGGGCACCGAGGCGACCGGCGAGGTCGCGCTGTCCTTGGAGCGGGCGAACGCGGCGATCATGCCCACGGAGCGGTTGACCGCGGAGGGCGCGCGCTCGGCGTACTGGGTGGACCCGGGCGAGAAGGCGCACCTGCGCTGGGTGCGCCCGGAGCCGGAGGAGAAGTTGCTGGCCGCGCTGGCCCGCCTGTCGGCGCGCGGTGAGCTGGCGCTGGACGAGGACAGCCGGTTCGCGGGTTCGTTCCGCGCGCACGGCGTGCTGGTGCCGGTGTGGGACCTGGACCGGGACAAGCACCCGCGGGAGTGGAACGAGCCGGCCGCGGCGCTGGGCCGCCGGTTGGCGGAAGCGCTGGAGTCCCTGGAGGACTCGCCGCTGGACGCGACCGAGCGCCGGTCCCGCGACGGGCTGCGCGGCCGCCAGGTCACCTTGCGCTGACGCGGTTCCCCGGCCGGGAGCGCGCTGGGCCGTTCGAGTGAATAGGCCTCGTTCCGGCAACCGCGCGCCCCGGCCTCGCGTGTCCTCTCCGCAGCGAAAGCCCGGGGAGGGGAGGCGGCGTGACCGCTCACATGCCTGCCGTGCGCGCCTCGTCGGAGGCCTCGGTGGGCTGGTCGCGCCCGGCACTGCAAGGGGATATGGCGACGGAGGACGATTTCGCGGAGTTCGTGCGCGTCGCCCTGCCGGGCTTGATGCGCTACGGCCACGCGTTGACGGGGAACCCGCACGACGCGGCCGATCTGGTGCAGACGGTGCTGGAGAAGGTCGGCGCGCGCTGGGCGAGGATCCGGCAGCAGTGCGAGGAGCCGCGCGCGTACGTGCGCAAGGCGATGGCGAACGCGCACGTGAGCCGGTGGCGGCGGATCCGCCGGGAGACGTTGCTGGCCGAGTTCCCGGACGTGCCCGCGGTGGAGTCGCCGGATCGGTTGGAGAACGAGCCGCTGTGGCAGGCGCTGCGCGGGTTGCCGCCGCGGCAGCGCGCCGTGGTGGTGCTGCGCTACTACGAGGGCTTGTCGGAGGCGGAGATCGCCGAGACCCTCGGCGTCAGCGCGGGCACGGTGAAGAGCCAGGCCAGCAAGGCGTTGGCCACGTTGCGCCGCAGGCTCGGTCCGGTGTTCGAGGGCGGTGGGATGTGATGGGCGACCTCGACGACGAGCTGCGCCGGATGTTCGCGGACGACCGGCTGGAGGTGCCGGTCCGCACGGGCGCCGAGTGGTCGCTGGGGGCGGGCGCGCGCCGGCGGCGCAAGCGGCAGACGACGCTGGCCGCGGTGGGCGGGGTGCTGGCGATGGGGGTGCTGTTCGGCGGGGGAGCGGTGCTGGTGGCGCGGCCGGATCCGGGGCCGGTGCGCCCGGCGGTGCCGCCGGTGGTGGGCACGTCGGTGCCCTCGCCGGTGCAGCCCCCGATCCCGCTGCCGACGTCCCCGCCGGTGCCCGCGGAACCGGCGCCGGGCGGCGGCTGGGGGCCTCGCCGGTCGCCGCCGGAGCGGGGCGATCCGGCGGAGGACGCCGAGGACGAGCGGTTGTCGATCCTGCGGGAGGTCACCTCGGAACCGGAGTCCACGTCCGCGGAGCCGTCCGAACCGTCCGAGCCGCAACCGACGTCGGAACCGACGGAGCCGTCCACCGAACCGTCCGACCCGGGCTGACCCGGAACGCGCGACGGCCCCCGGCTCGGGTGAGCAGGGGGCCGTCGGCCGCTGTGGTGGGTGCGGTCAGCTCAGAGCGCTCCGCCCGCGGCGGGCGGCGCGGTGGGGTCGGCGCCCTCGTCGCCGACGGTCTCGCGGGCGAGGAAGTTCTCCACGTCGAACAGGTTGCCGCCGGAGCGGTCGACGACGGCCAGCAGCGTGGACATCTGCGAGACCTCCTCGACCTGCTCCTTGAGGAACCACTGGAGGAACTGCTCGCCGAGGTAGTCGCCTTCGTCGCGGGCGGCCTTGGCCAGCGTCACGATCTCCTGGGTGACCTCGCGCTCCTGCTCCAGGGCGAGGGCGACGAGCTCCCGGGTCTCGGTGAAGTCGTTGCGGACCTCTTCGATGGACGGGATGGCGACCTTGATGTCGTTGTCCATCAGGTACTGCACGATCATCATGGCGTGGTTGCGCTCTTCGATCGACTGGCGGTAGAAGTGCGCGGCCAGCCGGGGCAGGTCTTCGTTGTCGAACCACACCGCGACCGCGAGGTACTGCTGCGAGGCGGTGAGCTCGTTGCGCACCTGGTCCTGCAGCAGCTGGTGGAATCGGGATTCGCGGGGCTGGATCTTCTTTGCGGTGGTGGGCATGGCATGAAGAATACGCTCCAATTGACACCTCGCAATTCGTCAGGTAACCCTTGGAAATGTTCGCCGAACCTTGGTTAAGTTTACTTTGCCTTATTTCGGCAAGGCAATCCTAAGTGGATTCAGCCGGGTCTGGAGTAGGTGCGCTCGGCGCTCTCGCGCGGGTCGGTGGCGCGCAGTCGGGAGATGATCTCCGCCGCGCCCGCGGCGCCGTCGTATCTCGTCGAGTACTCGGCTGAACCGTCCGTAACCAGCACGGATACCTGGCCGGCGCGTTCGTGTGGCTTTGCCCACCGCAGGGCGCAGTCCCACTGCCCGAGGATCGCGGGATCGCCGTCGAGCGCCGTGGCCACTTCCCGCGCGGTGCGCCGCAGTTCGGTCTCCCACGTGCGGTCGGCGTGGAGGCGCACGATTTCCGCGATGTACTGCCGGGTGCGGAACCGCAGTTCTCGCGGAGGCTCGGCATCGCCGAGGCAGTGCAGCGTGAAATCGGTCCACACCACGTGGTCGTAATCATTGTTGAACCGGTCGTGCTCGATCCGCGCACTGGCGAATCCGCACCCTTCAACGCCGCAGTCGCAGCGCCACAGCAGCGTCGTCGGCGGCGGATGCGGCCATTCGGTCGGCAGCAGGGGGCCGTGCCGCCCGAGCAGGTCGTCCGGATCCCGCCCGATCCCCTTCACCGGCACCACGTCGCCGAACAGGTCCCGCCCGTCCACCACCGGCACGAGCACCTGCGCGTCGCTCCTGCCCACCTGGACCTGCTCCACCCGAAGCCCGAACTCGCTGTACGCCGGTTCCTCCCGATGCGCGATGCCGAATCCCATGCCTCCACCCTGGCAGCGCGGGGCGGTGCGCACGCCGGATCGCTCGATCCGGTCGCTCACAGGGAGGTGAGGAACGCCGTCCACTGGGATCGGGTGAAGCCGAGCGTGCCGCCGGTGCGGTCCTTGGTGTCGCGCACCGCGACCGCTCGCTCGGCCACGGCGACCTCGACGCAGTACGAGTTGCTGCTGCTTCGGCTCGACTTTCGCCAGCGTGCTTCGCGCAGGGCTGCAACGTGGGCCGGATTCATGTTTTTACTGTAACCGCAAGCTAGAGGCTCCTGGCGGTCTCTTTGATCAACGTGATCGAGTCTTCTCGGCTCAGGCTGAGGTTCGCTGCTTCGTGGAACGCCAGGTCGTATTCCCGTGCGGTCAATCCGTCCATGACCAGCTGGGTGGATGTGACGGATTCCTGCCACAGCAAGGTCGGGAGCCGCGCGCTGGGGAAGGTCATCAGGTGGAACGTCGAGGCGCCGAGCGCGGGATGTCCACCGGCTTCGAACGGGATGATGTGCATTTGTACGGATTCTGAATCCGCCTCGGCGATGTCGACCAAGTGCTCCAGTTGCTCTCGCAGCACCTCCGTCCCACCGACCCGTTGATGGAGGACCGCCTCGCTCATGAGCACGGTGAGCTTCAGCGGGTCGTCACCGCGAAGGCGAGAGCCTCGAAGCATGCGGCTCGTGACGCGGCGCTCCACCTCGGCCATGCGGAGGTTCGCCTGGCCAGCCTCAATGATCGCTCGTGCGTACGCCTCGGTCTGGAGCATGCCGTGGACGACGCCGCTCTCGTGGGAGCAGATGCTCTCCGCACCGTGCTCGAAGCCGAAGAAGCGGAGGAGATCTTCGCTGAACAGGGCCGAGTACTTGGTCCACCAGCCGCGGCCGGTGGCATCTTCGCGCAGCGCTCGGAGTTCTTCGGCTTCGTCCGCGTTGAAGTCGTACACCTCGATCATCTTGTTCAGGCGTTCCGCCGCGACGGTCTTCTTGCCGTGCTCCACATCGGACAGGTAAGCGGCGGCGGTGCCGATGCGTTCGGCCGCTTTCGCGCCGCTCAGGCCGGATTCGGTCCGCTTCTCGCGCAGGCGCAGCCCCAGTGCCCATGCGGCGACGGTCGGGGAGGTCGGTGCCATGTCGGTGCTCCCAGTCGAATGCGCAGGTCGGAGATCAAGTCGACACACGATCGACTTACATCACTAGGTAATTACCTGGCGGTGCAATACGGTCATGTTCAGACGGTGACGATAGACCACTCCGAGTCACCGTCGGCGGCGGCCCTGGAACCGGTACCTCCCCGACCGGCCGGGACCGGGGCCGTCGTCCTCCCCGGTGGATTCCGTTGGAACGAGAGGTGATCGTCGTGCTCGGTGGTAGCTCAGGTCTGGTCGTGTACTGGCGCCCGATGCGCGGCGAGCGGCACGGGTTCAGCCCGGATCGGCCGCCGCGCGCAGGCGAGCTGCGCAGCGCGCTGTGCGGCACCTCGGCGGAGCTCGTCGAACCGTCCGATGTGGACTGGCTGGACCCGACCTGCGCGGAATGCGGGCGGCAGGCAAGGAATCTGCTCGAACTGCGGCAGCGGGCGCGGCCCTGACTACAGCGATTCGCGGGTGATGGGGCAGGACATGCAGCGGGGGCCGCCGCGGCCGGTGCCGAGTTCGGAGCCGCTGATGCGCACGACCTCCACGCCGGCGGCCTCCAGGCGGGAGTTCGTCTCCACGTTGCGCTCGTAGGCGATGACGACGCCGGGGGCGAGGGCGAGGGTGTTGTTGCCGTCCTCCCACTGCTCGCGCTCCGCCGTCACCGGGTCCAGGCCGGTGTCGATGACGCGCAGCCGGTCGATGCCCATCGCGTGCGCCGCGGATTCCAGGAACGGTTCCGGGCCGGACACGGACACGCCGTCCTCGTGCGGGCGCAGCGAGTACGCGGTCAGCGAGTGCTGGATCGCCGGGTACATCACCACGGCGTCCTCGGCGACCATCGTGCACACCGTGTCCAGGTGGATCGACGCGCGCTGCTGGGTGATCGGCACCGCCAGCACCGTGTGCGCGAGGTCGTCGGCGAACATCGAGCGGGCGAAGGACTCCGCGCCTGCCGGGGTGGTGCGCTCGCCGACGCCGATCGCGACCACGCCCGGCGCCAGCAGCAGCACGTCCCCGCCCTCCACCGGCGCGGAGTGCGCGCCGTACGCGCGGCCGGAGCGGGAGAACCGCGGGTGGTAGGCGTAGATCAGGTCGGTGATCGCCGATTCGCGGTGGCGCGCGGGCATCGCGAGCGAGGCGACCGCGACGCGATCTCCCACCCACACCGAGGAATCGCGGGTGAACAGCAGGTTCGGCAACGGGGTGAGCGCGAAGTCGTGCGGCAGGTGCATCCGGCGCACCAGCGAATCGCCTTCCGCGGCGGGGAGTTCCTCGAAGGTCATGCCCGCGATCAGCGCACCCGCCAGCGCCTTCTCGTCCACTGTGGACAGGTGGGAGCGGAGCACGTCGGCGATGTCGGTGCCGAGCTCGCGCTCGTCCACCGCGCTGTGCACCGCGGCGGCCCGCGCCCGCGGATCCGCGAGGGTCTCCACCAGCAGTTCGTGCAGCAGCACCACCTCGATGCCGCGGGAGCGCAACACCTCGGCGAACGCGTCGTGCTCGGCCTGCGCGCGGTCCACCCACGGGATCGCGTCGAACAGCAGCTGGTCGCTGTTGCGCGGGGTGAGCCGCTTGAGCTCGTCGCCCGGGCGGTGCAGCAGGACGGTGTGCAGCGGGCCGACCTCGCTGCGCACGTGCGGTTCGCTCGCGCGTGGGTTCACGTCATCGAGCCTAGCCGTCACGATCGAAAACAGGGCTGCCCGCGCGTGAAAAACATCGAACGTTGCGCTGAACGACCACCGGAAGGGCGATCCGTTGTCCACCGTCGACGACTCGGATCGACCCGCCGACCGCCGGGCGGACGGCCCGTTCGCCCGACCGGGCCGGACGGGTGGGCCGTTCGCCGGGCGGGGCCGTCAGGGGAGCCAGCCGACCTTCCCGCGCAGCGCCGCGTAACCGACGAACGCCACCACGTCGATCAGCGCGTGCCCGACCACCAGCGGCCACAACCGGTTCGCGCGCTGCCACACCCGGCCGAACACCAGGCCCATCACCACGTTCCCGACGAACCCGCCGAAGCCCTGGTACAGGTGGTAGCTGCCGCGCAGCACCGCCGACGCCCACAGCGAGCGGTTCTCCGACCAGCCCAGCTGCCGCAACCGGGTCAGCAGGTACGCCACCACCAGCGCCTCTTCGGCGAACGAGTTCCCGAACGCCGACAGCACCAGCACCGGCGCCCGCCACCACGCGTCGTCCAAAGTGGACGGTTGCACGGTGAGGCTCAGCCCGAGCGCGTGCGCCGTCAGGTACAACCCCAGCCCCGGCACGCCGATCAGCGCCGCCAGCCCCGTGCCGCCCAGCGCGTCCCGCCACGGCCGCGAGCGGTCCAGGCCGATCCGCGCCAGCGCGACCCCGCCGCGCCACAGCAGGAAGATCCCCAGCGCGCCCCAGGCGAACAGCCGCAGCACGTTCGCCAGCTGCTGCGCCAGGTCCAGCAGCCCGGCCTCCGCCTGCGGCGCGTTGATCGCCACCGCCTGGTCCGCCAGCGACTGCGGCTGGGACAGCGCGTCCAGCAGCGACAGCAGGCTCTGCAGGCCGGACATGCCCAGCGTCACCGCGAACACCACGACCAGCTCCACGCCGATCGCGCGGCGCTGCGCCGGATCGGCGAGCCGGGCCGGTTCCTCGGGGCGGGCCGGGACCAGCCACTCGCGCAAGGTGCTCACCTACGGAACCGTACCCGCGCGGCGCGGCGGAACCCGCGCCGCCGCAACGGGATCAGGCCGAGCGCTGGCCAGCCAGGAACGGGCAGCCGACCAGGCGGCGCAGCTCCAGGCCCAGCGACTCCGCGGTCTCCACCGGCTCGGAGAACGCCAGCCGCACGTCGTGATCGCCGTCGGCCGACTCCACCCGCAGCCGCAGCCCGAACCGGTCCAGGCCCAGCGGGCGGATGTGCCCGCCGCGCAGGTCGTCCGGCAGGTGCCGCGCGAGCATGCCCACCACGTCCCGGTGGGCGCTCTCCAGGTGCCGCAGCCAGCCGTCCTCCAACATGCAGAACGGATCCGGGCGGGCGGCGGTGAACTCGGCGGCGGGCACCGAGCAGGTGCCCTCCGCGTCCGCCAGCACCAGCGACGCCGGTTCCAGCTTGAGCACCGAGGCGCCGTGGCCCGCGTCGAGCAGCCGGCTGTCCGGGCGCTGCTCGGCGACCGCCAGCACGTCCTCCCGGGCGTCGGTCCCGGTCAGGACGCGGATCTGGCCGGTCAGCCACAGCAGTCCGCGCACCGACTCGCGCAGCTGGACCGGGGTCGGGTCGGCCACCTCCAGCACCGCCGCGATCTCGGTCCGCGGCGCCTGCCACGCCGTCGCGACCAGCGGGTGGTCGTCGCCGAGCAGCACCGTGGCGGTGCCGTCCGGATGCACGTGGTGCAGCAGCGGTGCGATCCGGGCCGAACTCTCCCCGGAAGGCATCAACGCGGCCCTGCCACCTCGTCTAGCGATCGTTCGGGCCCGCTCCGCCGGGTTCGGCTTGGCCGGGCGACGTGTCGTCCTCTCGCGCACCGCTCACCTCCAACTTAGGTAAGCCTAACCCAGCAGGTCCGCAGGGGAAAGCCGCTGTCCGTCTTACCAGCTGATCGGCCCACCGCGGGGCTGTGCGCGGGAAGTTCCCACCGCCGCGCGGGGTTCTCCCGCGGTCCGGGACGGTGCCCGGCGCGGAACCGGAGGAGGGATCGGCGCGGTTCCCGACCGGCTGGTGGCGAGATCGATCCGCGCAGCGGAACGGCCGCGGGGCCACCCCGCGCAGCCGCCGCGAGATCACCCGAGTGGATCAACGGGGCCCGGCGGAGCCCGCCACCAGCAGTGATGATCCACCGAACGGCAGCAGGGGAAGACCGCCGGACGCCCGTTCCTCGGCCACCTTTGTTCACCGAACGGCGCGGCATTAGCGTGTCTGCCGTGTCAAGCGCTGTTGAGCTTCGCGCGCCGGGTCCGCGCGGCATCCCGCCACTGTTCGCCCGACTGGTCGACGACGCAGCGCTGTTCCCACCGGGCAGCGCGCAAGTCGACCACGCGGTCAACGCCCACCTCGCCGCCCGGACCGGTGAGTACTCGGGCGTGATGGGCCCGATGCTGTGCCAGGCCTCCCGGCTGGCCGAGCTCATCACCGAGCTCGCCAAGGCCAAGCCGGCCGAACCGGTCCCGCTGTCGCTGGTCTGCGACACCGGGCTCGGCGGAGTGCCCAAGGCGCTGTCCATCATCGAAGGGCGCCAGGAACTCCTGGCGCTGCGCATGGTCGAGATGCCCGCGCCCTCCGACGTCGACGACGTCTGGCTGGAACGCGTCTCCGAGTTCGTGCCCGAGGACGTCATCCGCGTCGTCGAACCCCGGCGCAGCCCCGAAGGCTGGCTGGACGGCATCAAGCGCGTCGCCGAGCACGGCTGCTGGCCGAAGCTGCGCACCGGCGGGCCCACCTCCGAATCGGTGCCGCCCGTCGACGTCGTCGCCGACTTCCTCGCCACCGTCAGCACGCTCAGCGTCCCGTTCAAGACCACCGCGGGCATGCAGACCGCCGTCCGCGGCGCCGACCCGGCGACCGGGTTCATGCAGCACGGCTTCCTCAACCTGCTCGTCGCCACCGCCCGCTGCCTGTCCGGCAAGGACGTGCGCGACGCGCTGGAGAGCGCCGACGGCGACGCCCTCGCCGCCGAAGCGGGCTCGTTGTCCGACGCGGCCGCGACCGCCGTGCGCGACGTGTTCGCCTCCTACGGCTCCTGCTCGCTGACCGACCCGGTGACCGACCTGGAAGGGCTGGGGCTGTTGTGACCTGGATCGAGGACCCCGAGTTCGCCGCCGACAAGCCGTTCGGACCGCAGACCCTCCCGTACGGGGTGCTGGTCACCGCGAGCGGACCGGTGGTGGCCGTGCGGGTCGGCAAGCACGCCTTGCCGCTGCGCGGTGTCGCGGACGCGCTGGGTCCTCGGTTGTCCGAACTGGTCGGCGCCCGCTCGCTCGACCCGCTGCTGGCCGCCGGGCGGGCGCGCTGGCGGGAACTGCGGGAGCGGCTCACCGAACTGGTCACCGCCGACCGCGCGCCCGCCGGCGCCGAACTGGTGCGCACCGACTGGCACACGATGGTGCTGCCGTTCACCGTCGCCGACTACGTGGACTTCTACTCCTCGCCGCACCACGCGCGGAACGTCAGCCGCATCCTGCGCCGCGGCGCGAGCGAACTGCCGGAGAACTGGACGCACCTGCCCGTCGGCTACCACGGCCGTGCCGGGACCGTCCGCGTCTCCGGAACCGACGTGCCGCGGCCCAGCGGGCAGCGGCGCACCACCGGCGACCGCAACCCCGCGTTCGGCCCCACCCGCAGGCTCGACTTCGAAGCCGAGGTCGGCTTCGTGTGCGGCGGGGAGACCGCGTCGCGGGTGCCGACGGAGGACTTCGCCGAGCACTGCTTCGGCGTGGCGCTGGTCAACGACTGGTCCGCGCGGGACCTGCAGCTGTGGGAATCGCAGCCGCTGGGCCCGTTCCTGGCGAAGTCGTTCGCGACGTCCATCGCCGGGTGGATCACGCCGCTGGAGGCCTTCGAGCACGCGCGCATCGCGCTGCCGGAACGGGAGCACGCCCTGCACGACTACCTCGCCGAGACCGAGCCGTGGGGGCTGGACCTGTCGCTGGAGGTGCGGTGCAACGACATCGTGCTGTCCCGGCCGCGGTTCGCCGACATGGCCTGGTCCCCGGCGCAGCAGCTCGCGCACTTGACCGTGAACGGGGCGACCGTGCGGCCCGGCGACCTGTTCGCCTCCGGCACCGTGTCCGGGCCGGCCAAGGAGGAGCGCGGCTGCCTGCTGGAGCTCACCTGGGGCGGCGCCGAACCGATCACGCTGGACGACGGGGAGCAGCGCACCTTCCTCCAGGACGGTGATCGGGTCACACTCGGGGGGACCGCGCCCGGACCGGACGGTTCGGTGATCGGCCTCAGCGAGGTGACGGGCACGGTGCTGTCCGCGACCTGGAGGTGACCGGTGGCCCGAACCCCCGACCCGGCGCGACCTCCCGATCCGGCCCCGCCGCGGGCGGCGCACCGGCCCGGTCCCGCTGACCCGGGACGCCGCGGCCCGGCTGGCGGCCACGGGCACCCGGTGGGCGGCGCGGCCAAGGACGCCCCCGCCAAGGAGACCTCGCTGACCCTGGAGCGCGGGCTCAACCTGCTGCAGGCCGTCGCCGAAGCCGACGGCGCCGCCCCCACCATCAGCGACCTCGCCGCCACCGTCGGCGTCAGCCGCGCCGCCGTGTACCGGTTGCTCGGCCCGCTGCAGGACCGGGGACTGGTGCGCCGGGAGGGCACCCGGGTGCGGCTGGGGCTCGGCGTGCTGCGCGTCGCCGGACGCGTGCTGCCGCAGCTGCGGTTCGCGGCGACGCCCGCGCTGCACGAGCTCGCCGAGCAGGTCGGCGCCACCGCGCACCTCACCGTCGCCGACGGCGGTGAGGCGCAGGCCGTCGCGGTCGCCGAACCGTCCTGGACCAGCCACCACGTGGCCTACCGGATCGGTTCCCGGCACCCCGTGCAGCGCGGTGCCGCTGGCCGGGCCGTGGACCTGCTCGCGGACGGGCCGCCGTGGGTGAGCAGCAGCGGCGAGCTGCACTGCGGCGGCTACGGCGTCGCCGCACCGGTGCTGGGCGTGCCCTCGCTGCGCGCCAGCGTCGGCGTCCTCGCGCTGGAACCCCTCGCCGTCGAGGAGGTCGGGCCGCTGGTCGCCGGTTCGGCCCGAGCGGTGGCCGAAGCGCTCCGCTGATCCCCGGGACCGCGCCGAGCGCCGCCGCGGCCCCGATCCGGGCGAGAGGGGTTCCGATCATGGGATCCGTCCGGTAGAAAAGATCACATCCCGCCGCGGCGACCCGGGACGAAAGTCCTGGTCGGACCCGGGACCTCCGTCCTGGCACGAGGGGGACGGCGGCCCCTGAAACCGGGGTGCCCGGCCCCGGCAGACTGGCCGCGTGGAACTCCTCGACATCGCCCGGTGGCAGTTCGGCATCACGACCGTCTACCACTTCCTGATGGTTCCGCTGACCATCGGCCTCTCCCTGCTGGTCGCGGGAATGCAGACGGCGTGGTGGCGCACCGGGAACGAGCGCTACCTGAAGATGACCCGCTTCTGGGGCAAGTTGATGATGATCAACTTCGCGATGGGTGTGGTCACCGGCATCGTCCAGGAGTTCCAGTTCGGCATGGCGTGGAGCGAGTACTCCCGCTTCGTCGGCGACGTGTTCGGCGCGCCCCTCGCGATGGAGGGCATCGTCGCGTTCTTCGTCGAATCGACCTTCCTCGGCCTGTGGATCTTCGGCTGGGACCGGCTGTCGAAGGGCGTGCACCTCGCCTGCGCCTGGGCGTTCTCGCTGGCCACCGTCGCCTCCGCCTACTTCATCCTCGCCGCGAACTCGTGGATGCAGCACCCGGTCGGCATCGAGGTCGTCGACGGGCGGCCGCGGCTGACCTCGATCTGGGCGGTGATGACCAACAACACCGTGCTCGCCGCGTTCCCGCACACCGTCTTCGGCTGCTTCGCCGTCGCCGGGTCGTTCCTCATCGGCATCGGCGCCTACAAGATCGTGCGGCACCACCGGGACTCGCCGCGCGACGACGAGGACCGGAAGCTCTGGCACACCTCGATGCGGCTCGGCGCCTGGGTCGGCGTGGTCGCCTTCGCCGGACTCGCGATCTCCGGTGACGTGCAGGGCAAGCTCATGTTCGAGCAGCAGCCGATGAAGATGGCCTCGGCCGAGGCGCTCTGCCACACCGAGGAACCCGCCAGCTTCTCGATCTTCGCCTACGGCGACGTGGGACGGCAGAACTGCGAGGACGTCAAGAGCTTCACCGTGCCCTACATCCTCTCGTACCTGGCCAACGGCGACTTCACCAGCGAGGTCAAGGGCGTGCAGGCCCTGGTGCCCGAGTACCAGGCCGCATACGGCACGAACTACCCCGACGACCCGCGGCTCGGGCAGTTCGCCGGGCAGCCCATCGACTACGTGCCGAACCTGCCCGCCACCTACTGGGGCTTCCGGTTCATGATCGGGTTCGGCGGGGTCGCCGCGCTCGGCGCGGTCGCCGTCCTCTGGTTCACCCGCGGCGGCCGCTTCCCGAAGGGGCGCTGGTGGGGGCCGCTGGCCGTGGCGAGCATCGCCACCCCGTTCCTCGGCAACGCGTTCGGCTGGATCTTCACCGAGCTCGGCAGGCAGCCGTTCGTCGTCGCCCCCAACCCGAACCCCTCGGGCGTGGACGGGGTGTGGATGTACACCGCATCGGCCGTGTCCTCCGGGGTGACGCCAGGGGAGATGCTGACCTCGCTGATCGGCCTCACCACCGTGTACGGCGTGCTGGCCTGCGTCGAGGTCTTCCTCATCGTCCGCTTCGTGCGCGGCGGGGTCGCGGCCACCATGCCGCACCAGCCGTCCGACGACGAGAAGTCCGACGACGACACCCTGTCGTTCGCCTACTGACGCCCCCGGACCCGTGGAGAACGTGATGGACCTGCCCACCTTCTGGTTCGCCCTGATCGCCGTGCTGTGGCTGGGCTACCTGTTCCTGGAGGGCTTCGACTTCGGCGTCGGGATGCTGCTGCCGATCCTCGGCCGCGAGGAGCGCGAACGCCGAGTGCTGATCAACACGATCGGGCCGGTGTGGGACGGCAACGAGGTGTGGCTGATCGTCGCGGGCGGCGCCACCTTCGCGGCCTTCCCCGGCTGGTACGCCTCGCTGTTCAGCACCGCGTACCTGCCGCTGCTGCTCCTGCTGCTGGTGCTCATCGGGCGCGGCGTCGCCTTCGAGTACCGCGGCAAGGTCGACACCGCGCGGTGGCGGCGCACCTGGGACACCGTGATCGTGCTCGCCTCCTGGATCGCGCCGATGATGATCGGGCTGGTGCTGTCGGCGAGCGTGTTCGGCCTGCCGCTGGACGCCAACGGGGACCGCGTCGGCGGGCCGCTGGTGCTGCTGACGCTGCCGACCGTGGTGGGGGCGCTGGCGGTGTGGGGCTTCTCGTTCCTGCACGGCGCCGTGTTCCTGTCGCTCAAGACCGCCGGCGAGGTGCGGGAGCGGGCGCGGAAGTTCGCGCTGCGGCTCGGGCCGGTGCTGCTGCTGCCGGTGATCGCGCTGCTGCTCATCGCGCAGCTCACCCAGGGCGAGGCGTGGACGTGGGTGCCGCTGGGCATCGCGCTGGCCGCGGCGCTCGCCGCGCTCGCCCGGATGATCTCCTGGCGGGAGGGGCAGGCGTTCGCGCTGCAGGGCATCGCGCTCGCCGGGGTCGTCGTCACCCTGTTCGGGGCGCTGTGGCCGAACGTCATCCCCTCCACGCTCGACCCGGCGTTCTCGCTGTCCATCGCCGAGACCGCCTCCAGCCCCTACACGCTCAGCGTGATCACCTGGGTGGCCGCGTTCGGCACCCCGGCCGTGCTGATCTACCAGGGCTGGACGTACTGGGTGTTCCGCAAGCGCATCGGCACCCACCACATCCCGCCGGTGCACGCGCCGTGAGCGGGCCGCTCGGCGCCCTGCCCCGGCTGTCCCGGTCGGCGCGGTGGGCGCTGCTCGCCGCCGGAGCCCTCGCCGCCGGTCACGCCGCCGCGCTGATCGTGCAGGCCTGGGCGCTGGCGAGCGCGCTCGCCGAGGTCGTCACCGCCGGGGTGGGCGCGGCCGCCGTCACCGACCGGCTCGGCGTGCTCGCCGCGGCGATCGTGGCGCGCGCGGCGCTCGGCTGGGCCACCGAATCCGTCTCCGCCCGCGCCGCCGCCGGGGCCAAGGAGGAACTGCGGGCGCAGCTGCTCGACTCGGCGCTGCGCCGCGGACCCGAGTGGATCCGCGGCCGCGGGCCGGTGGAGCTGACCGCGCTCGCCACCAAGGGCCTCGACGCGCTCGACGCCTTCTTCACCAAGTACCTGCCCGCGCTGGTCACCGCCGCGGTGGTGCCGCTGCTCGCGGGCGCCTGGATCCTGTGGTCCGACCCGGTGTCGGCGGTCGTCGTGCTCGTCACCGTGCCGCTGATCCCGCTGTTCGCGTGGCTCGTCGGCCGCTACACCGAGCAGCGCACCGAACGCGCCGCCGACGACACCCGGCGGCTGTCCGCGCAGCTGCACGAACTGGTGCGGGCGCTGCCGGTGCTCACCGCGTTCCGCCGGGCGGGCGCGCAGCGCGCCGTGGTCCACCGGGTCGGCGACGAGCACCGGCGCAGCACCGTCGCCACGCTGCGCATCGCGTTCCTGTCCGCGCTGGTGCTGGAGCTGTGCTCCTCGCTGTCGGTGGCGCTGGTCGCCGTCGGCATCGGGCTGCGGCTGGTGTCCGGGGAGCTGGACCTGGCGACCGGGCTGATGGTGCTGGTGCTCGTGCCCGAGTGCTACCTGCCGCTGCGCGCCGCCGGGGCCGCGCACCACGCCAGCGAGGACGGCGTGGAAGCGGTGCGGCGCGCCGACGAGATCATCACCGGTGACCCGCCCGCCGCCGCGGGCTCGACCGTCGAGCTCGGCGCCGCCGGCCCGCTGCGGGTGCGGGACCTCGCCGTCGCCCGCCGCGGCGGGCACGCGCCCGACGGGCTCTCCTTCACCGCGAGGCCCGGCGAAGTGCTCCGGCTCGACGGGTTCGACGGGATCGGTCCCAGCGGCAGCGGCAAGTCCACCACCTTCGGCGTGCTGCTCGGCTTCACCCGGCCGGAACGCGGCAGCCTCAGCTACGCGGGCACCGAGCTGGGCGAGCTCGACCCGGCCACCTGGCGCAGGCACCTCGCCTGGGTGCCGCAGCGGCCCGCGTTCAGCGGCGGCACCGTCGCCGACGAACTCGCGCTCGCGGTCGCCGACCAGCCCGCGGGCACCCTCGACGCGCTCGACGAGGCGCTCGCCGACGCCGCCGCCGCGCACCTGCGGGACCGGCCCGTCGACGGGCTCTCCACCGGGGAGCGGCAGCGGGTCGCCGTCGCCCGCGCCCTGCTGCGGCTGCGCGGCACCGCCCGGGTGCTGCTGCTCGACGAGCCCACCGCGCACCTCGACCCGGCTACCGCGCACCAGGTGGAGCGGGCGATCGAGCGCGCCGCCGAGCGCGGCGCCACCGTCGTGCTCGCCAGCCACCGCCCCGGCGCCGAACCCGCCGAACCCGAACTCGCGCCCGCCGACGGGCCCGCGGGCACCGTGCCCGGGCTGCCCGCCGCCCGCGGCACCCTCCGCGAGCTGATCACCCCGCGCACCCTCGCCGGGGTCGGGCTGGCCGCGCTGTCGCTGCTGTCCGGGCTGGCGCTCACCGCGACCTCCGCGTGGCTGATCGCCCGCGCCTCGCAGCAGCCGCCGATCCTCACCCTGTCCGTCGCCGTCGTCGGCGTGCGCACCTTCGCGCTGTCCAGGGCCGCCGTGCGCTACGTGGAACGGCTCGTCACGCACGACGCCGCGTTCCGCACCGCCGGGATGCTGCGGGAACGGTTGTGGGACGCGCTGGTGCGGCTCGGTCCGGCCCGCACCGCCGGACTGCGGCGCGGCGACGGCGTCGCGCGGCTCGTCGACGACGTCGACGCGGTGCGCGACCTGGTGCCGCGGGTCGTGCTCCCGCCGCTGACCGCGGTGCTCGTCGCGCTCGCCGCCGTGGTGCTGCAAGCACTGGTGCTGCCGTCCGCCGGTGCGCTGCTGGCGGTGTCGCTGCTGGTCGCGGGAGCCGGTGGGGTCGCGGCGGCGCTCGCCGCGGAACGCCGCGCCAGCACCGCCGTCGCCGCGGGGCGCAGGCACGTCGCCGACCGGGTGCTCGCACTGCTCGACGGCGCCGCCGAACTGCTCGCCTTCGGCGCGCACACCGGGCGCCGCGCCGAACTCGCCGCCGCCGACGCCCGGCTCGCCGCCCGCGCCCGCCGCGCCGCGTTCGGCGCCGGGGCCGCCACCGCCGTCGGCACCCTCGCCGTGGGCGTCGCCGTGCTCGGCGGGGCGTGGCTCGGCGCGGACGCCGTCGCCGCCGGGCGCCTCGCGCCGGAGCTCGCGCCGCTGCTGGCGCTGGTACCGCTCGCCGCCGCCGAGGCCGTCGCGCTGCTGCCGCCCGCCGCGCAGCAGTGGCGGAACCTGCGGGCCGCGCAGGACCGGTTGGCGCCGCTGCTCGCCGCCGGGGCCGCCGAACCGCGCGCGGCCGAATCCGGTGCGGCCGCCGATCCCCGAACCGCTTCGGGCACGGCCGCCGCTACCGGCGCTGCTACCGGGCCGGACGCGGCCGGACCGGGTGCGGGCGCCGAACCCGCCGCCGACTCCGCTGCTGCTGCCGAACCCGCCGCCGCCGAACCCGGGGCCGCCGCCCGCGCCACCGACGGGCGCATCGAACTGCGGGGCGTCGACGTGCGCTGGCCCGGCGCCGCCGAACCCGCGCTGCGCGACGTCGACCTGACCGTCCCGCCGGGAGCGCACGTCGCCGTCCTCGGCCCCTCGGGCAGCGGCAAGTCCACCCTGCTCGCGCTGCTGCTCGGCTTCCTGCCCGCCGAACGCGGGACCGCGCTGCTGCCGGACCGCGCCGCCTGGTGCCCGCAGGAACCGAACCTGGTGTCCACCACCGTCCGGGAGAACCTGCGGATGTCGGCGCCGCACGCCGACGACGAGCGGCTCGGCGCGGCGCTGCGGCTGGCCGGGCTCCCCGGCTGGGCGGATCGGCTCGGCGAGCACGTCGGCTCCGGCGGCACCGCGCTCTCCGGCGGTGAGGCGCAGCGCCTCGCGCTGGCCCGCGCCCTGCTCGCCGACGGCCCGCTGCTGCTCGACGAACCGACCGCGCACCTCGACGTGCCCACCTCCGCGGCCCTCCTGCGGCGGCTGCGCGACCAGGCCGACCGCACCGTGCTGCACGTGACGCACCGGCCCGCCGAAGCCGAGGCGGCCGACCTGGTGCTGCGCGTGCACGACGGCGCGGTCACCGTCCTGCGCGCCCCGGCGGCCGCCCGATGACCGCCGACCCGCGCGCGGCCGATCATCGGCCAGGTCACACCGCCCACCTGCTGCGCAGGTCAGGAGCGGACCGGAGGACTAGCCTCGTGCACGCCATGGATCCCGCACTCGCCCGGCGCATGCTGGCCGCCTCCACCGAGATCACCAAGGCCGCCCTGTCCGCCGAAGACCCGGACGTGGTGCTGCCGATGGTGGTGCGCCGCGCCGCCGCGCTCGCCGAAGCCGACCTCGGTCTCGTCATGGTCCGAGCCGACGACGGCAGGCTCACCGTCGAAGCCGCTTACCCGGCCGAGCCCGCGTCCTCCGGCGACCCGGTCGGTGCGGTGCTCTCCGCCCGCTCCGCCGCCGCCCGCGTCGCCCGCAGCGGGGTGCCCATCGTCGTCGACGACCTGATCGACGATCCGATGACCGCGCCGTACGTGCCGCCCTCGCTGCGGATCTACGGGCCGTTCGCGGTCGCCCCGTTCGGCACCCGGGAGCGCAGGCTCGGCGCGCTCGCGGTCTACCGGCGCCGCGGCGCCACCACGTTCACCCGGGTCGCGGTCGAGGTGCTCACCGGGTTCGCCGCCCAAGCCGGGCTGGCGCTGGTACTCGCCGAAGGCTCCACCGCTCGTGAGCGCATCGCGGTCTACCAGGAGCGGGAGCGCATCGCCCGCGACCTGCACGACGTCATCGTGCAGCGGCTCTACGCGGCCGGGATGCAGCTGGAGGTGCTGGACCGCAGGCTCGCCGGGCGCCTCGACCCGGCGGACTCCGAGCGGCTCACCGACACCATGGACCAGCTCGACCAGACCATCGCCGAGGTCCGCGCCACCGTGCGCACCCTGCGCTCCGCCGACCCGGAGACGCCCGTGCAGGCCCCCGACCTGGCCGACTCCATCCGTTCCGAGGTGCAGATCGCCGGCGAACTGCTCGGCAGGCCGCCGAAGCTGGAGATGGACGGCGATCTCGGCGGAGTGCCCGTCGCGCTCGCCGACCACCTGCGGGCCGCGCTGCGCGAAGCCCTCTCCAACGTCGTCCGGCACTCCGGGGCGCGCGCCGTGCTGGTGCGGGTGCGCTGCTCGGACCGGGCGATGCGGTTGCAGGTCGTCGACGACGGCTGCGGGATCCCGCGCGACGTCACCAAGCGCGGGCTGCGGCACCTGGAGGAGCGAGCGGCGGCCTCCGGCGGCCGCTGCGTCATCCACTCCTCACCCGACAGCGGAACCACGGTCACCTGGGAAGTCCCGCTCTGACCGCTCGCCCGCCGCGAGATGGGCCAAGCAGCGCACGCACCGCCAGCCCCGAACCCACGCCCGGCTCGTGCCTTCGTCCTGTCAGCGGCGAAGCCGCTGAACGGAGACCACGCACGCAGCAGGACCACCCGCGGGTTCTCAGCTGGTTCCTCGCGAGGACAGCGTTTTCGCCTGTGGCGGAGCCACCGGTGAAAACGATCCCGCAGCGAGGAAGCAGCTGAGGTTCCGCCACCCGACCACTCCGCAAAACGAGCGGAAAGTCAAAGAACGTCAGCCCTGGCGGCGGGCTACCCAGGCGGCGGCTTGGGTGCGGCGCTCCATGCCGAGCTTCGCGAGGACCGCGGTGACGTAGTTCTTCACCGTCTTCTCCGCCAGGAACAGCCGTTCCGCGATCTGCCGGTTCGTGAGCCCTTCGCCGATCAGGTCGAGCACCCGGCGCTCCTGCTCGGTGAGCGCGTCCAGCTCGTCGGCGGGTTGCTCGGCGCCGCGCCGCATCCGCTCCAGCACCCGCGCGGTCGTCACCGGGTCCAGCAGCGAGCGGCCCGCCGCGACCTCGCGCACCGCGTTCACCAGGTCCCTGCCGCGCACCTGCTTGAGCAGGTACCCGGAGGCGCCGGCGTTGATCGCGCCGACCAGCGCCTGCTCGTCGT
Organism: Saccharopolyspora sp. 6V; assembly: GCF_020176785.1. Lineage (NCBI taxonomy): Bacteria > Bacillati > Actinomycetota > Actinomycetes > Pseudonocardiales > Pseudonocardiaceae > Saccharopolyspora > Saccharopolyspora sp. 6V. The sequence continues at coordinate 34,686 of NZ_JAIUKB010000081.1, forward strand.
CGAAGGCGGTGAGCACCAGGCACTGCGGCGGGGTGGGCAGCGCCCGCAGCCTGCGGCACAGGTCCAGGCCGTCCCCGTCGGGCAGTCGCATGTCGACGACCGCGACGTCGGGTTCGGCGGCCTGCGCCCGGACGACCGCTTCGCCGACCCCGCCGGCCTCGGCGACGACGTCGAGGTCCGGCTCGGTGCTCAGCAGGTCCCGGAGGCCGCGACGGACCACCTCGTGGTCGTCGACGAGCAGCACGCGTACCGGCACGTCCTCACGCTACGACCGCATCACCCGGACGTGCAGGTAAGGGTCCCCTGACCGGCCACGGGGCCGGCGGTCAGCGCTGGGCCCTGCGCTTGGCCCTGCGGGCGACCTTCTTCGCGGCCTTCGCGTTGAGCTGGGTCTGCTCGGCCACGCGGGAGGCGCCGTGCTTGGCGCGGTAGGCGACGGACGGCTTGCCCTCGGTGTCCACGGCCGCGATCAGCAGGCCGCCGATGAGGCCGAGGTTCTTGAAGAAGTGGATCTGCTGCCCGGCGCGCTCCTGCGGGTCGTCGATCTCCCAGAAGGCGTGTCCGGCCAGCGTCGTCGGCACCAGGCTGCTCGCCAGCAGCACCGAGGAGAGCCGCGGAGCCTTGCCGAGCGCCAGCAGCACCCCGGCGCCGAGCTTCACAGCGCCGTCCAGCTTCACCAGCGTCACCGCGTCGGTCGGCACCTGCTCCGGCAGGGAGTCCTCGACCTTGCCGACCGTCTTGTCCAGGAAGGGCGCCGCGGCCTTGGAGTGTCCTTCGGCGTCCCGCAGGGCGTTGATGCCGCCGCTGATGAAGATCGCGGCGAGCAGCGGGCGGGCCAGGCGGCGGATCAGCATGGGTACCTCCTAGTTGGACGCGACCCCGACGGTACCGCGCCGAGCGGACGCCGCCCCGGCGTGGAATCGATCTTGCAACCGGAGCCGCCGGAAAGAGGTTCGCTGCGCCGGGAACAATCCGCAAAGTTGAGCCGTTGGCACTCATGCAACCACAGTGACCGGGTATCCGGTTCGGGCTGGAACCGAGCCGGTGACGTCCCGGAGTCGACGAAGGAGTGATGAGTGATGGCTCTTGCCGTTCGTGGCTGGGACCAGTTCGCCGGCCTGGACCGGGAGTTCGACGCGTTGGTCCGCGGTGCCTTCCGCGGGCGCGGCGGCGCGGAGCAGCGGTACGCCCCGGCGGCCGACGTGCTGCGCGAGGGCTCCGACCTGGTGTTCCGGCTGGACCTGCCCGGCGTGGACGTCGAGGACGTGTCCGTCGAGGTCGCCGACGGCGCCCTCAAGATCAGCGGCAGCCGCATCGCCCGCACCGAGGTCCCCGCCGAGGACGCGGACGGGTCCGGGCCGAGCCGGGTGCTGGTGCGGGAGCTGCGCAGCGGTGCGTTCAGCCGCGGCTTCCGGCTGCCGAAGGGCGTGACCGGTGAGCAGGTCGAGGCCGACTACGACCGCGGCGTGCTCGAAGTCCGGGTCCGCGGTGCCCTGGAGCAGGCCGCCCCGACGAAGGTCGCGGTCCGCGACCGCGCGGCCAAGGAGGTCGGGGTCCCCGCCGAAGACCGGTGAGGCCCCGCGGCGAGCGCCTCGTCCGGCCGGTGGCCGGGTGGGGCGCTCGCTCGTGCGGTGGTGGGTCAGCCGTGGTCGGCGCGGGCGAAGGTCTCGTCCCAGGCGGCCGCGACCTGGTGCGCGCACAGCCGCGGGTCCACGCCGCCGACACCGGTGCCCAGCCCGGGCAGCGCGATGGTGCGCACCACGTCGCGCACCCGCATCCCGTTCTCCAGCACCCCGGCGGCCCACAGCCGCAGCACGGCCCGCGCGGCCAGGTAGGGGTGCACGGTGTCGGCGGGCAGCACTTCACCCGGTTGGCGCATCGTGGGGGAGCTGACCAGCCAGGCGGGGCAGGGCGAACCGGTGGGCACCAGCAGCGCCTCGCCGACGGGCAGTTCACCGCCGTGGTAGGCGAGCACGGCGCTGCGCACCGACTCCTCCACGTTCGGGAAGGCCCGCGAGTACAAGGCGTCCACCCCGCCGCGCATCCAGCCGTACGAGTTGGCCGGGCTCACCACCGCGTCCACCCGCAGGTCCAGCACGGATCCCTGGTGGACTTCGAGGTTGTCGCGGTCGGCGGCGACGGTTCGCCACGCTGCCGTCAGCGGCTCGTCCAAGGCGCAGAGGACGAGCCGCAGCTCCGGCTCCGCTCGGTCCGATGAGCGCTCCGAATCCGCGGTCACACTGACAGCATCGCAGGAACGGGCGACTGAATGTAATTGGGTAGGTCACACATCCGGGGAAAGATGATCACCGGTCCGGGTCTGAGTGGGACGTTCCACCCGGCCCGTAGGCTGGTGCCCGTGCCGCACATCGCCTACCTGGGGCCGCCCGGAACCTTCACCGAACAGGCGACCAGGATCCTCACCGAAGGCTTCGACGCCGAGCTGCTGCCCTACGAGTCCGTGCCGCAGGCGCTCGCCGCCCTCCGCGCGGGCGACGTCCTCGCCGCGGGCGTGCCGGTGGAGAACTCGGTCGAGGGATCGGTGCCCGCCACGCTGGACGCGCTGGCCGGTGGTGATCCGCTGATCGCGGTCAGCGAGGCGACCGTGTCGGTGCAGTTCGACGTGCTGGTGCGCGCGGGTGTCACCGCCGACCAGGTGCGCACCGTCGCCAGCCACCCGCACGCGATCGCGCAGGTCCGCGGCTGGCTCGCGGCGAATCTGCCGGACGCCGACGTGCGGATGGCGTCGTCCACCGCGGCCGCCGTGGAGCAGGTCGCCGCGGGGGAGCTGGACGCGGCGGTCGCGTCCCCGCTGGCGGTGGAGCTGTTCGACGGGCTGCACGTCCTCGCCAGGGGCGTCGCCGACAACGCCGACGCGGTCACCCGGTTCCTGCTGCTGCGCAGGCCCGGACCGCTGCCCGACCCGACCGGCGCGGACCGCACCTCGATCGCCGCGGTGATCGCCCACGAGCCGGGCACGCTCACCGAGATGCTGCTGGAGCTGTCGCTGCGCGGCATCAACCTGAGCCGCATCGAGTCCCGCCCGATCAAGGACCGGATCGGCGAGTACCGCTTCTTCCTGGACCTGGACGGGCACGTCGCGGACGCCCGCGTCGGGGACGCGCTCAGCGGCCTGCACCGCAGGTGCAGCGAGGTGCGGTTCCTCGGTTCCTACCCGAAGGCCGACCACTCGCCTGCCAGCGTCCCCACCCCGGTGTCGGAGCAGGCGTTCCAGGCGTCCGCCCGCTGGCTGGCCCGCGTGCGCGAAGGAGGCGCCTCATGACCCCGGTGCTGCGTGCGCCCGCCGACGGGCTCCGGCTCGTCCTGGTGCGCCACGGGCAGACCCCGTCGAACGTGGCGGGCCTGCTGGACACGCTGCCGCCCGGCCCGGGGCTCACCGAGCAGGGCAGGCGGCAGGCAGCGGACCTGGCGGAGCGCCTCGGCACCGAGAAGGTGCTGTCGGTGCACGCCAGCCGCGCGCTGCGCGCCCAGGAGACGGCGCTGCCGACGGCGACCCGGCACGGGCTCGACGTGCGGATCGCCGACGGCACCCACGAGATCTTCGTCGGCGACCTCGAAGGCCGCGGCGACCTCGACGCCCGCGAGCGGTTCGACGAGATCTACGACGGGTGGCACCACGGCGAGGACCGGTCGATGCCCGGCGGGGAGACCGGCACGCAGGCGCTCACCCGGTTCTTCGCCTCCGCCCAGCCGGTGCTGGACGAGGTCACGACCGGCGCGGTGGTGCTGGTCAGCCACGGCGCGATGGTGCGGCTGGTGGCGGCCCGGCTGGCGCCCGAGGTGGAGCCGCGGCGCTCCAGCGCGGCCTACCTGCCGAACACCGGGATCATCGTGCTGGAGGCCGACTCGGCCTCGCCGACGGGTTGGCGCTGCGCCCAATGGGACGACCTGCCGGACTGACCTGCTTGCCTTTCCACTTCTGTTGCGTCGTGGTCGGGTTGCGTACGTGGTCGGCGGCTCAGCGGCTCCGCCGCCGACACGAAACTGACCCGGCCCGCCGGGCAGGGTTCGAAGGCAGGTAGTCGGCGGTCAGCCCCAGCCGAGGGAGTGCAGGGTGTCCTCGTCGACCCCGAAGTGGTGCGCGATCTCGTGGACCACGGTGATCGCCACCTCGTCGACGACCTCGTCCTCCGAGTCGCACATCTCCAGCAGCGGTTCCCGGTAGATCGAGATCCGGTCCGGCAGCACGCCCGCGTAGGTGCTGTCCCGCTCGGTCAGCGCCACCCCGAAGTACAGGCCGAGCAGCGTCGGGTCCTCCTCGTTGTGGTCCTCGACGAGCACCACCACGTTGTTCATCGCGGTCGCGAACTGCTCGGGCACGAGGTCGAGCGCGTCGGCGACGAGTTCGTCGAACCGGGCCCGGGTCATCTCCACCGGCACCGGCTCAGCGCTCCCCGGAGGCGGGGACGCCGGGCTGGATGGGGGCGGTGTTCTGCGGCGCCGGTTCCGCGCCGACCTGCACGTCGCCCTTGACGCTGCCGGTGATCGGCGCGAGCCCGCTGCCGTCCGGCAGCTGCGCGCTGACCTTGCAGTTGACCTGCCGCGACCCGGCGTTCCAGCTCTCCTCGGAGAGCGTGTCCCAGTAGGGGACGAGCTTCTTGTCCTGCACCGCGGTCGGGCTGCCCGCGTACTCGGCGGCGAGCTCGCCGCAGCGGGTGGCGAGGAACCCGTCCTGGTCGTCTTCGGCCGGGTAGTCGGCGGGGAACTGCTGGCCGAGGTCGACGACGCCGGTGACCTCCACCGAGTGCGGCTGCGCGCAGTCCACCGGGTCCCACACCTCGGTGCCGTTGATGCCGAGGCAGCGGCCCACCTCGTAGGTGTTGGACTGGTCCTGCTCGGCGACCTTGCCCTTGATCGCGAACAGCTCCCCGGACGGGCCGGGCTGCTGGAGGCCGCAGTGCAGCATCCGGTCCCCGGAACCCCAGCCCTTCTCGCTGGGCGTGAACGCGCCGACGGAGAACCGGCCTTCCGGGTCGAGCCTGCCGCGCAGGTACTGCGCCGAGACGGCGGTGCAGCGCTCCTGCTTGAGCTGCTGCCACTGCTCCGCGGACGGGTACGGCGCGGTGCCCGCGAAGTCGGCCTTGAGATCAGCCTTGCCGGTGACCTCGAACAGGTGGCGCTCGCGGCACTTGACCTGCCGGATGTCCGCCGCGTCCGCTTCCGTCCAGTGCAGGCAGGTGCCGGCCTCGGCCTCGAACACCGGCGGGGTGGCGGGTGCGGCGCCTTCGCGGCCGGGCCCGCCGATGCCGGAGCCGCCCTGGCCGGGCGTGTTCAGCAGCGCGCTGATCAGCAGGACCAGTGCCCCGCCGATGGCGGCGGCGATCATCACCAGCCGGGTGTTGGGCTTCTTCCGGCGGTGCTTCTGGGGATCGCTGCGCTCGGCCATCGATCACATCATGCCTGGCGCACGGGACCCGTGCCCAAACGCTCACGCATCGAGTTGAAACCGATTCGTGTCCCCGCGCGTCCTACCGAGGCGTACCCGGCGCGGGTGCGCGATGGGTAGTGTTGCCGCTGGGAGTGGGCGATGACGGAAGATGGCAGACCATTGGCAGACCAGGACGGGCCGGACCGCAGAGACCAGCCGCCCATGGGCGGGGCTGACGATGTGACGCGGCCGAACGAGGTGCAGCAACCGGGTGAGCAGGGGGCTCGCGGCCGGATGCGCTTCCAGGACGAATCGACGACCCCGCGGGAACCGACGCTCGCCGAGAAGCGAGCCCGGATCGCGGCGGAGAAGCGCCAGGAGGAGCAGGCGCAGGCCGAGCTCGCCGAGCAGGAGCGCAAGACGCAGACCAGGCGGCGCGTGATGGTCGGCGGCGGGGTCACCGTCGGCGTGGTCGCGCTGGTCGCCGCGTTCTACTCGGGTTCCGCGTACAGCCAGGAGCAGACCGCGGTGCAGGAGTACTGCGCCACGGGTCAGGGCCAGACGACGGTCCAGGACCCGAACATGTGCGACGAGAACTACGTGCAGAGCCACGGCGGGTACCACAGCGGCGGCATGTTCTTCATGCCGATCTTCCTGCCCGGTGGCGGCGTCGGTGGGTACAACTCCTACCGGTACGGCTACACCCAGCCCGGCACCGCGGCCCCGCCGGTGGGCCAGCCGGTGTCGAGCCCCAACTTCACCAAGCCCGCCGACGCGAACATCAAGAACACCAAGGGCCAGACGGTGCAGCGCGGCGGTTTCGGGATCAGCAACAAGAGCGGCAGCAGCGGGAGCTGAACGAGTGCGGCGGAGGACAACCGGGCGCAGGCCGGACTGGCAGCGCAAGGTCGAGGAACTGGGTCTCGTGTTCGGCACCCCGGCGCGGGCGGCCGACGGCTCGCAGCGGCCGTACTGGGACGAGGGCGTGCACTACGAGTTCAGCTTGGACGAGGTGCTCTCCCTGGAGGCCGACGTCGAGCTGCTCCAGTCGATGTGCCTGGACGCGGTGGACCACGTGGTCACCACCGAGCGCTACCGGGACTTCGGCATCCCCGAGTGGGTGTGGCCGCACATCGCCGAGTCGTGGAAGCGGAACGATCCGCACCTCTACGGCCGGTTCGACCTGCGCTACGACGGCTCCGGTCCGGCGAAGCTGCTGGAGTACAACGCCGACACGCCGACCTCGTTGCTGGAAGCGGCGGTCGTGCAGTGGAACTGGCTGACCGAGTGCCACGAGGGCGACGACCAGTGGAACTCGATCCACGAGAAGCTGGTCGAGCGCTGGGGCGAGATCGCCGACCAGCTCGCCACCCGCGAGGTCCACTTCACCTGGTCCGGCTCGGACACCAGCGGCGAGGACAACATCACCTCCGCCTACCTGCAGGAGACCGCGGCCGAGGCGGGCATGGACACCGTCGGCCTGGTGATCGAGGAGATCGGCTGGGAGCCGCTGCTGGAGCGCTTCGTCGACCTCGAAGAGGCGCCGATGAACTCCGTCGTCAAGATCTACCCCTGGGAGTGGATGGTCGACGACGACTTCGGCAAGCACGCGGTGCACACGCTGCCCGCGACGCAGTGGATCGAACCGCTGTGGAAGATGCTGCTGTCCAACAAGGCGCTGCTGGCCGTGCTGTGGGAGATGTACCCCGGGCACCCGAACCTGCTGCCGACGTTCCTGGACCAGCCCGGCATGCTCACCGAGTACGTGCGCAAGCCGCGGCTCGGCCGGGAGGGCAACAACATCACCGTGGTCGCGCCCGGCTGGGAGACCGAGACCGGCGGCTTCTACGGCGAAGAGGGCTACGTCTACCAGGCGTTCGACCCGCTGCCTGAGTTCGACGGGATGCGGCCCGCGCTGGGCGCCTGGGTCGTCGGCGACTCCGCCGCGGGACTCGGCATCCGGGAGACCGCGGGCCTGATCACCGACGACGGCGCCGCGTTCGTCCCGCACCGCATCCCCGGCTCCTGACCTGGCCCGCCGACCGGGCGTGACCTCGTGACCTGTGCTTTCGTGGGGAAACGGGGTGGGGGCGGCGCGCCTCCGCGAGCCCGGTTCGACACGGCGGGGTGGGCGCATGCCGTACAGCCAGGCGGGGAACGACGACGAGGACCGCGAAGCGGTCGAGCAGCACCGCGCGGAGCAGCAGGCCGCTGAGCGGCCGGGCGAGGTCGAGCCCGACGTGCTGCTCGACGTACCGGCCCTGCGGGTGGAGGAGCTCCACCTGGAGGTCGAGGACCTGCGGGCCCAGGTGTCGCTGCAGGCGGAGATCCGCGACCTGCTGCGCCTGAGCGTGGGTGCGGACGTGTCGCTGGGGCGGGCGGACCTGGAGCTCAAGGGCGTCGAGGCGCAGGCGTTCCTCAAGGTCCGCCTCGACCACGTCGCCGAGATCATCGAGCGGGTGCTCACCTCCATCGACCGCAACCCGGAGATCGTGCTGGGGCTGACGCGGGAAGCCCGCGGGGTGCTGCGGGACGCGGGCGTCGACGACGCGCTGCGCGGCGGGGTCGGTGAGCCCGGCGAGGCCGCCGCGCGGTCGGTGCAGGCGGGCAGCGAGGTCGTGTCCGACGCGGCGACCGCCGCGGAGCAGGCCGGTCCGGCGGCGACCGGGGAGGCGGACCCCGCGGGACCGGCCGACCGCCCCGCGGGCGCACCGACGGACCGCTCCGCCGAATCCGCCGACCGCCCCGCCGAACCCGGCGACCGCCCCGCCGAACCCGGCGACCGCCCTGCCGAACCCGCCGCCGAGCGGCCGGAGCCCGCCGACGCCGACGCCCCCGGGCAGCCCGCCGCCGTGGCCGAGGAACCCGCTCCGGCGACCGACGAGCAGGCCGCTGACCAGCGACCCCCGCGCCGCCCCGCCGAGACCGCGCGCCGGGCGCGCTACCGCTCGGCGACCGGGCGCAGGCTCGGCGACCCCGTCCGCCGGGACCGGCCCCGGCAGCGGCGCCGCCACGAGCGCTGACGCCCCGACCGGCCACCCGGATGACCTGGACGGGCCGCGGGCACCGCCCCCGCGACGGCACCGGAGGGAGCCGACCGGCTAGGCTCACCTGCTGTGATCGACCTCAAGACGCTTCGCGATGACCCGGAGGCCGTGCGCGCCTCGCAGCGCGCCCGAGGTGAGGACGCGTCCCTCGTGGACGCGCTGCTCGCCGCCGACGAGCGTCGCAGGTCCGCGGTGTCCCGAGCCGACACGCTGCGCGCCGAGCAGAAGCAGCTCGGCAAGCAGGTCGGCAAGGCCAAGGGCGAGGAGCGCGACGAGCTGCTGGCCCGCGCCAAGGACCTCTCCGCCCAGGTCAAGCAGGCCGAGGCCGAGCAGACCGAGTCCGACGCCGAGCTGCTGCGCACCCAGAAGAAGGTCTCGAACATCGTCGAGCCCGAAACCCCGCCCGGCGGCGAGGACGACTTCGTGGTGCTCAAGCACGTCGGCACCCCGCACGAGTTCGACTTCGAGGTCCGGGACCACCTGGACCTCGGCCTGGGGCTGCGCGCGTTCGACATGGAGCGCGGCGCGAAGGTCGCGGGCGCCCGGTTCTACTTCCTCACCGGCATCGGCGCCCAGCTGGAGCTGGCGCTGCTGAACATGGCCGCCGCCCAGGCCACCGCCGCCGGGTTCACCCTGGTCGTGCCGCCGGTGCTGGTCCGCCCGGAGATCATGGAGGGCACCGGCTTCCTCGGTTCCCACTCCACCGAGGTGTACCGGCTGGAGGAGGACGACGCGTACCTGGTCGGCACCTCCGAGGTCCCGCTCGCGGGCTACCACTCGGGCGAGATCCTCGACCTCGCCGCCGGTCCGCTGCGCTACGCGGGCTGGTCCACCTGCTTCCGCCGCGAAGCGGGCTCCTACGGCAAGGACACCCGCGGCATCATCCGCGTGCACCAGTTCAACAAGCTGGAGATGTTCGTCTACTGCCGCGAGGAGGAGGCCCGCGCCGAGCACGAGCGGCTGCTCGCGTGGGAGGAGGAGATGCTCGCCAAGATCGAGGTGCCGTACCGGGTGATCGACACCGCGGCCGGCGACCTCGGGGCGAGCGCGGCCCGGAAGTTCGACTGCGAGGCGTGGATCCCGTCGCAGCAGGCCTACCGCGAGCTGACCTCCACCTCGAACTGCACCACGTTCCAGGCGCGGCGGCTCAACACCCGCTACCGGGAGGCCGACGGCCCGAACGCCATCGCCTCCACGCTCAACGGCACGCTCGCCACCACCCGGTGGATCGTGGCCATCCTGGAGAACCACCAGCGGCCGGACGGTTCCGTGGTGGTGCCCGCGGCGCTGCGGCCGTTCCTCGGTGGCCGGGAAGTGCTCGAACCGGTCGCCTGATCAGGCCGACGCGGTGATCTCCTGGAGGAGGCCCTTCTCCAGCGTGATGCGCACCAGGGCGGCGGAGAAGCGGGCGTGGTCGTCCGCGGGCACCAGCTCGCCCAGCCGGTGCGCGTCCGCGGGCAACCCGGCCTTCTCGGCGCCGGAGAGCGCCTTCGCGTCGAAGTGGGGGCGCAGCTCCGGCCACACCGCCTGCGCCTCCCGGCAGAAGATGTGCGCGCCGACCGGGCCGAGGCTCGGCACCTCGCGCAGCAGCCGCTGCACCTCCGCCGGGTCCCCGTCCGCAGCGGCCCGCAACCGGCGCAGGTCGCCCCGGTAGCGGTCCAGCACCAGCTCGGCGCCGCGGCCGAGCGCCGTGGCCGTGCTCTCGTCGTAGCGCACGTAGTGCCCGCGGCCCAGCGCGTCCACCCGCTGCTGCCACGTCGAGTCCCGCATCCGCTCCGCGGTGGGGAACTCGCCGAGCTCCCGGGCCGCGGCCACCGCGATCTCGGCCTTGATCCGGGTGGACAGCAGCACCGACAGCACCAGCAACCGGTACAGCGGGGACGGCTTGTCGGCGAGCGCTATGCCCGCCTGCTCCGCGTAGGTGGTGCCCGCTTCGCGCACCAGCGCGCGGGCGGTGGACCGTTCGGACATGTCGGCACCTCCTCCGCCCGGCCTACCCGGGCGTGCCCGCGCCCACACCGGCACGCGGAGCTCGGTGCCGGGATGCGCGGGGGACCAGCGCCTATGGTGGTGGGCGTGGCGGATCCTTCAGCTGAACGACAGAGCGCGCCCGGCGACGGCGCGGACGCCCGGGGCCTGGCGGGCATCGGCGAGCGGATCCGCCGGTTGCGCGCCGAGCGCGGGCTGCCCGGGACCGGACTGGCCCAGGCCGCGCGGCTCACCGCGGAGCGGCTCGCGGCCGTCGAGGACGAGGCGGCGACGCCGACGCTTCCGGAGCTCACCGCGCTCGCCGGAGCGCTGGACGTGGCGCTCCCCGAACTGTTCACCGACGCGGTGCCCGGCCCGGCCGCGGTCGTGATGCGCGGCGACGAGGTGCCCACCGTCGAATCCGGTGACCTCGCCGTGCAGGTGCTCACGCCCCGCTCGGTGCTGCCCGGGATGTACGCGGCGCGCTACCGGCTGGACCCGACGAGCGTCGGGGTGCGGCCGGTGCAGCACGAGGGGCACGACTGGTTGTACGTGCTCAGCGGGGAGCTGCGCGTCGAGTTCGAGCAGGATTCGGTGACGTTGCGGGCCGGGGACAGCGCCAGCTTCGGCGCGACGGTGGCGCACCGGTTGGTGGTGCCCGGCGGCGAGCCCGCCGAGTTCCTGGCGGTGGGCGCCACCCTGCTCACCACGGACCCGCCCGCGTAGCGGTCCGGGGGGGGCGTTCCGGACGGGCCGCCTGCCTCGCGGGTCAGAGCTCGGGGAGGACCTCGGAGGCGATCTCCTCGACCGTCGACTCGGTCCCCTCGTAGGGCGAATCGGTGCGCGGCCAGTGCGTCACGACGTCGGTGAAGCCGAGCTCGGCGGCCCGGCCCACGACCTCCTTGAAGTACTCCACGCTGCTCATCGAGTACGCCGGTGCCGCGTCCGCCTGCAGGTAGCGGTGGACGCGTGCCGGGGCCTTGCCCTCGGCGGCCAGCGCGTCGTCGAACTTCTTGGTCAGCTCGGCCACGCCGCGCCACCAGGCCTCGACGTCGTCCCCGCCGCTGCCGGTGGTCACCCAGCCCTGCCCGTAGCGGGCGGCGAGCCGCATCGCGCGCGGCCCGTTCGCGGCGATGACGAACGGCAGGCGCGGCAGCTGCACGCAGCCGGGGGCGCGGCGGGCTTCCACGGCGGTGTAGTGCTCGCCGTACCAGCTGGTGTTGTCCTGGGTGAGGATCTTGTCGAGCAGCTCGACGAACTCCTCGAACCGCTCGGTCCGGGCGGCGGGGGCGAGCGGCTGCCCGCCGAGCACCGCGGTGTCGAAGCCGGACCCGCCCGCACCGATGCCGAGCGTGATCCGGCCGTCGGAGATGTCGTCGAGCGCGGTGATCTCCCGGGCGAAGTGCACCGGGTGCCGGAAGTTCGGCGAGGCCACCAGGGTGCCCAGCCGGATCGTGGAGGTCACGGTCGCCGCCGCGGTGAGCGTGGGCACCGCGTCGAACCAGGGTTTGTCGACCAGCGACCGCCAGCCCAGGTGATCGTAGGTCCAGGCGTGGGCGAAGCCGTACTCCTCGGCCATCCGCCACAGCGGCTCCGCGGCCCACCACCGGTGTTCGGGCAGTATCACAATCCCAACGCGCACACCGCTGACCGTATCGGTACCACCCGGACGGGTTCGACCCTGTGCGGGCTCTTGACCAGGTTTCGTGCCTGCCGCCCGTCCGAGTGCTCCCCGGCCGACGGAAAGATCCACACTGTCAGGTGAAGCCGGATTAATCGAGCCCCGGCTCGTGCGCGGTCTCGCCAGCATGTCCCGGGTGAACAAACCCGCGCTAGTCGCATCCGATGTGGACGGAACGCTGCTGGACCCGTCGGTCCAGGTCAGCGAGCGGACGGCGCGCACCGTGCGCGCCGTCGTGGACGACACCCCGTTCGTGCTGGTCACCGGAAGGCCACCACGATGGGTGCCGCAGATAGTGGATGGTCTCGGCGTGGCCGGGATCGCGGTGTGCTCGAACGGCGCGGTGCTCTACGACGCCGAATCCGACCGGGTGCTGCACCGCACCGAGATGGAACCGGAGCAGCTGCGCGACGCGGCCCGCGAGCTGCGCGAGGCGCTGCCCGGCTGCACGTTCGCGGTGGAGCGCTCCACCGGCCGGGCCCGGGACGACGTGGCCGAGCAGTTCCTCGCCGAGGCCGGGTTCCACCGGGTCTGGCCGAACCGGGACATCCGGGTGGTGGAGCGCTCGGAGCTGTTCGACCGGCCCGCGGTGAAGCTGATGGTGCTGCACGAGGACCGCAGCACCGACCTGGTGCCCGCCGTCGAGGAGGTGCTGGGGCCCCGGTTGTGCCTGACCTGCTCGATGGGCGGCGGCCCGGTCGAGCTGTCCGCGCCGGGGGTGGACAAGGGCAGCGGCCTCGCGGCGGTGGCCGAGAAGCTCGGCGTCCCGCCGGACGAGGTGATCGGCTTCGGCGACATGCCCAACGACATCCCGATGCTGGACTGGGTGGGCCACGGCGTGGCGATGCGCAACGCGCACCCGGGGGTGCTGGAGATCGCCGACGAGGTCACCGGCTGCAACGGGCAGGACGGGGTCGCGCAGGTGCTGGAGCGCTGGTGGCCGTGACCCGCTGACCGGGCGCCGCCGCGGGCGGCGTGAAGATCTGATGAACGTTCGGAGCGCCGTGTTCGGGCTGGGGAGGCGGACACGGCGTCCTGGCTAGACCCCGCTGCCGACCCGTTCGGCGGCCGGTTCCGCCGCGGTCCGCTGCCGGTGCAGCAGGTGCGCGGCCGCGCAGGCGATGAGGAAGCCGATGCCCAGCAGCGCGTAGGAACCGCCCACGACCTGCTGCGAGAACGTCCACCGCAGCTCCCGGTCCCCGGTGTTGGGCAGGTACCAGTGCGGCGCGACCAGCACCGCCAGCGCGCACAGCCCCGCGTACATCGCGATCCCGTACCAGCGGTGCCGCCAGGCCATCGCGAACACGAGCACCAGCGCCGGCCCGGCCCACACCCAGTGGTGCGACCAGGAGATCGGCGAGATCAGCAGCACCAGCACCGCGTTGACCACCAGCGCCAGCGGCACGTTCCGGGTGCGCAGCGCGTACCGCATCCCCAGCACGGCGAGCACCAGCAGCACGAGCGACCCGGCGATCCACAGCGAGTCCAGCGCCGTCCCGGTGATGTCCTGCTTGGCGAGCAGGCTGCGCAGCGTCTGGTTCCCGGCGTACACCGCGCCGATGTCCTCGCCGGTGGAGAACATCTTGTCCAGCCACCAGTCCGCCGAGTCGTCCGGCGCCGCCAGCAGCCCCAGCAACACCGTCCCGGCGAACGTGACGGCCGCGACCGACATGGCCCGGAAGTCCTTGCGCAGCAGGAACAGCAGCAGGAAGCCGAGCGGGGTGAGCTTGATGGCGGCGGCGATCCCGACCAGCAGCCCGCGCGGCCACCGGGTGCGCGGCAGCAGGCAGTCGGCGGCGACCAGGCCCATCAGCAGCAGGTTGACCTGCCCGTAGTTCACCGTGTCCCGCGTCGGCTCGATGATCGTCATGACCGGCAGGGCGACCGCGGTGGCCACCGCCACCGACCCGGCGTTCGGCGCGAGGTAGGGCGAAGAGCGCGCGAACGAATACGCGGTCACCAGGATCGACAGGTGCGAGAGCACCGAGACCACGACGACGGCGGCATCGCCGGACAACCACCACAGCGGGGTGAAGACGATCGCCGCGAACGGCGGGTAGATGAACGGCAGGGTGGTGCTGTCCGGGGATTCCGGAGTCAGGTCGCCGTAGATCTCGTAACCGTTCAGCCACGCTCGGGCACCGAGCCGGTAAATCTCGGTGTCCATGTAGCCGCGGGTGTCGATCCAGTGCACGAACCAGATCGCCAGCGCTTCCAGGACGATCGCCGCCACCAGCAGGTACCGGCCGTCTCGGACCTTGGTCACGCTGCAGATCACCTTCCAGGTCCGGGAGCGGGCCGCGGCGATGCTACCGAATCCGACTCGCCGGTCCCGTCACCGCGCTGAGCGACACCGATCGTCGCGACGACTCCGGAGAGTCGCGAAGTGTCACTGTTCGTGCTGCACGATCGGTCTTGATCGGACTCAGCGCCACCCGGATGGCCAGCGAAAACACGTGATGTAGTTGAATCGGGACGGGAACCTCAACGCGGTTCCCGGGCCCCGTCGGCTGGCCGCTACCCTCGACGGCTGTGAGCTTCGCAGGCTATGACCTGATCGTTGTTGGCTCCGGATTCTTCGGACTGACGATCGCAGAGCGCGCCGCCACCCAGCTGGACAAGCGGGTGCTGGTGCTGGACCGACGTGACCACATCGGCGGAAACGCCTATTCGGAACCGGAACCGGAAACCGGTATCGAGGTGCACCGCTATGGCGCGCACCTGTTCCACACCTCGAACAAGCGGGTGTGGGAGTACGTGAACCGGTTCACGGATTTCACCGATTACCAGCACCGGGTGTTCACCCGGCATGAGGGACAGATTTACTCGTTCCCGATGAACTTGGGCCTGCTGTGCCAGTTCTTCGGTCGCGCGTTCTCCCCGGACGAGGCCAAGGCGCTGGTCGCGGAGCAGGCGGCGGAGATCAAGACCGCCGACGCCCAGAACCTGGAGGAGAAGGCGATCTCCCTGATCGGCCGTCCGCTGTACGACGCGTTCGTGCGCGGCTACACGGCCAAGCAGTGGCAGACCGACCCGAAGCAGCTGCCCGCCGCGAACATCACCCGGCTGCCGGTCCGCTACAACTTCAACAACCGCTACTTCAACGACACCTACGAGGGTCTTCCGGTCGACGGCTACACCGCCTGGCTGGAGAAGATGGCGGAGCACCCGAACATCGAGGTCCAGCTCAGCACGGACTACTTCGACGTCCGCGCCGAGCTCCCGGCCGACGTGCCCGTGGTGTACACCGGCCCGCTGGACCGCTACTTCGACTACTCGGAGGGCGAGCTGGGCTGGCGCACCCTCGACTTCGAGTCCGAGGTCGTGCCGACCGGCGACTACCAGGGCACGCCGGTGATGAACTACGCGGACGAGGACGTGCCCTACACCCGGATCCACGAGTTCCGGCACTTCCACCCCGAGCGGGAGGACCGGCACCCGAAGGACAAGACGGTGATCGTCCGGGAGTACTCGCGGTTCGCCGAGCACGGCGACGAGCCGTACTACCCGATCAACACCGGCGACGACCGGGCGAAGCTCGAGGCGTACCGCGAGAAGGCGAAGGCCGAGGCCAAGGAGCGCAAGGTGCTCTTCGGCGGCCGGCTGGGCACCTACAAGTACCTCGATATGCACATGGCGATCGGCTCGGCGTTGAGCATGTTCGACAACAAGCTCACCCCCTATTTCACCGAGGGCCGCCTCCTGGACGGCTCGCTGGAGGATTGACGTGACCGACCGGACCCCCGACGAGTCCGCGGCCGCCACCAAGCGCGCCGGGACCGCGACCGCGGCCGAGAGCAAGACCGGTGAGGCGGCCGCCACCCGCTCGAAGAGCCGCAAGGTGGCTCCCGAGCAGGTGCTGCAACGCGTGGTCTTCCCGCGTGGTGAGGACCCGCTGGACGTGCGCGCGCTCTACATCGACGAGCCGCAGACCGGCACCACCACGGTGGTGTCCCGGCGCTCGATCAAGGTGCCCGCGCACTCCAAGATCTCGCTGGCGTCCTACTTCAACGCCTTCCCCGCCAGCTACTGGAAGCGGTGGACGAAGGTCGACGAGGTGGTGCTGCGGCTGAAGGTCAAGGGGGCCGGTCGGCTCGACGTCTACCGCTCGAAGGCCAACGGCGACAGCGTGCACCTGGAAGGTGCGCCGGTCGCCAGCCCGAAGTCCTGGACGTGGCTGGAGTTCCGGGTCTCGCTGAAGCCGTTCGAGGACGGCGGCTGGATCTGGTTCGACCTGTTCACCAACGACAGCGCGCTGGAGGTCGACGAGGCGGCCTGGACCACCGACGTCGAGCTGCCGCGGCAGCGGGTCGTCGTGGGCACCACCACGATCCGCCCGGCCGACTGCGTCGTGGCGCTGCAGACCCTGGGCGAGGACCCCGAGGTCATGGCCGTGGTGGAGAAGGTCGTCGTCGCCGACCAGGGCGGTCAGAAGATCCGCGACACCGAGGGCTTCGAGCTGGCGGCCGAGCGGCTCGGCGACAAGCTGCAGGTGATCGAGCAGGCCAACATCGGCGGCTCCGGCGGCTTCACCCGCGTCATGTACGAGGGCGTGCACAACTCGGACGCCGAGCAGGTCCTGCTCATGGACGACGACATCGCGCTGGAGCCGGACGGCGTGCTGCGCGCCAACGCGTTCGCCCGCGCCGCCTCCCACCCGGTGATCGTCGGCGGCCACATGCTGAACCTGCAGGCCCGCTCGCGGCTGCACAGCATGGGCGAGGTCGTCGACGTCGGCGTCGGCATCTGGCGCCCCGCGCCGGGCGCGGTCACCGACTACGACTTCGCGAAGACCCCGCTGCGCAAGAGCAAGAAGCTGCACAAGCGGATCGACGCGAACTACAACGGCTGGTGGATGTGCCTGTTCCCGCGTGAGGTCATCGAGAACTCCGGGCTGCCGCTGCCGCTGTTCATCAAGTTCGACGACTCGGAGTACTCGTTGCGCGCCGGCGCGCACGGCTACCCGACGGTGACGCTGCCGGGCGCGGCGGTGTGGCACATGCCGTGGACGGACAAGAACGACGCCACGGACTGGACCGCCTACTTCCACACCCGCAACCGGCTGGTGATGGCCGCGCTGCACAGCCCGGAAGAGGTGCGGCAGGTCCTGGTCAAGCAGGGCCTGAAGCTGACCCTGCGGCACCTGCTGTCGATGGAGTACTCCACGGTGGCGGTGCAGCAGAAGGCCATCGAGGACTTCCTGGCCGGACCGGGCGAGCTGTTCGACTCGCTGCGCACGGCCCGCCCGGACGTGCTGGAGCTGCGCAAGGACTACGACGACGCGAAGACGCTGCCCTCGGCGCGCGAGTTCCCGCCGCCCTCGGCGGACCCGATCATGGCGGAGGGCCTGCTGAAGCCGCCGGTGAACCCGGCGGTCATCGCGGCGCGGGCGTCGAAGGCGCTGCTGCACAACCTCAAGGAACCCGACCAGGCGGCGGGCGAGCGGCCGCAGCTGAACATCCCGGCCGACAGCGCCCGCTGGTTCCTGCTCGGCGCGCTGGACAGCGCGACCGTGTCCAACGCCGACGGCAGCGGGGTGTCGTTCCGGCGCCGCGACCCGGAGGAGTTCCGCAGGCTCGGGCTCCGCGCCCTGGCGAACTACCGCAAGCTGGCCCGCGAGTGGCCGCGGCTGCGCGAGGTCTACCGCGCGGCGCTGCCCGAGCTGACCAGCCCGGAGTCCTGGAAACAGGTCTTCGACGAGAAGTGATCGACCCCGTGACCTGTGTGCCCCGACCCCGGAGACGAAGTGGCTGCTGAACCGACTACGACGACTCCCGGCGCGTCCAGCGCCGCGGAGCGGGAGTTCATCCCCGGCACCGAGGAACCGATGCCGGAAGTCACCACCGAGACGCTCGTCCTGCGCAAGGTGCAGGGCGCGCTGGCCAAGCCGCCGGTGGTCAAGGCGGCCCGCGCGATGTCGCTGTTCGGCGAGCACGCGGCAGGCTGGCTGGCGATCGGCGCCGTGGGTGCGCTGGTGGACCGCAAGCGGCGCGGCGAGTGGGTCGCGGCCGCGGCCGGCGTCGCCTTCGCGCACGGGGCGTCCATCGGGGTGAAGCGGGTCGTGCGGCGCAGCCGGCCCGGTGACCCGCAGGTGAAGGTGCTGGTCGGAACGCCGAGCAAGCTCAGCTTCCCGTCCTCGCACGCGACATCGACGACGACGGCCGCCGTGCTCTACGGCGGTCTGCTGGGCAAGCGGCTGACCCCGGCGCTGGTGCCGCCGATGATGGTCAGCCGGATGGTCCTGGGGGTTCATTACCCGAGCGACGTTCTCGCCGGTTCAGCGCTCGGCGGTGCCGTGGCGCTGGGCGTCCGGCGGTTCACGAGACGGCGGAGGAACCGTGGCTGACAAGAACGAGACCGGCGCGACCGTCAGCGAACCCGAAGGCGGGATCGACGAGGCCGCGGCGAAGACCGAGGACGGCGGGACGGAGAACTCCGCCGGGAACGGCGCGAAGGCTCCCGTCGAGACGGACGCCGAGCAGGTGCGCGAGGTCGAGGCCGACGCCGAGGGGTCCATCGGCTCCGAGGCGGGCGGCAGCGCCGCCGCGCTGGAGGAGTCCGAGGCGAAGGCCGGGGACGAGAAGGACAAGTCCTCCGACGCCTACCACGCGAAGGTGACCGCGAAGGCGGGTACTCCGGCGGGCCTGATCAGCGGCCTGATCAAGGAGCTGCGCCCGAAGCAGTGGGTCAAAAACGTCCTGGTGCTGGCCGCCCCGTTCACCGCGGGCGCGCTGCTCAACACCGACGTCGTGCTCGACGCCGCCCTGGCGTTCGTGGTGTTCTCGATGGCCGCATCGGGCATCTACTTCATCAACGACGCCATCGACGTCGAGTCGGACCGCCAGCACCCGACCAAGCGGAACCGGCCGATCGCGGCGGGCCTCATCCCGGTGCCGATCGCCTGGGTGGTGGCGGTGCTGCTGCTCGGCGGCTCGCTGGCCATCTCCGGCGTGGTGAGCTTCGGGCTGTTCACGGTGATGGCCGTGTACATCGCGGTGCAGCTGGGCTACTGCTTCGGCCTGAAGCACCAGCCGGTGATCGACCTGTGCATCGTGGCCTCCGGGTTCCTGCTGCGCGCGGTCGCCGGTGGCGCCGCGGCCGGGCTGGAGATCACCCAGTGGTTCTACATCGTGGTGGCGTTCGGCTCGCTGTTCATGGTGGCGGGCAAGCGCTACGCCGAGGTGAAGCTGGCGGCCGAGACCGGCGCGAAGATCCGCAAGTCGCTGAAGGCGTACTCGCCGTCGTACCTGCGGTTCGTGTGGGCCATCGCGGCCGCGATCACGATCATGACGTACTGCCTGTGGGCGTACGACATCCGCGAGATCGAGCAGTCCCGCTGGGGCATCATCTCGATCATCCCGATGGTGATCGCGATCCTGCGGTACGCGGTGGACGTGGACAAGGGCGTCGCGGGCGAGCCGGAGGAGGTGGCGCTGAAGGACAAGGTGCTGCTGGTCCTCGGAGCCGTGCTCGCGGGCTGCCTGTTCCTCGCGTACTACCTCTGATCGAACCCGATCTCGGAACGCCCCCGGTGCCCGCCGGGGGCGCCCCGCCGTTCTAGGGCCGGTCCAGGCCGAGGTCGCGGATGACGTCGTGGGCCATCCGCACCGCGTAGCTCTGGCCGCGGTCCTGCGGGTAGATCTGCGACATGGTGGCCAGCACGACCCCCGGCATCGAGGTGGCGTGCGGCGGGATCAGGTCCCGGTACTCGGGCGTGACGACCGGTTGCGCGAACCCGGCCTTGGAGAAGTGCCAGTCCTGGATCCACGACTCGTCGAACTCCGGGTTCAGCTTCCGCAGCCACGGGACGTAGCGCGCCAGCAGCTCCGAGGGTTCGGTGGTGAACCGCCAGTCGTCCCGCGGCACGTAGTTGCCGACGTAGACGACGTGCCGCCCGCCGTACTCGGCGCGGTCGACCATGTTGGTGTGCTCGACGACGGCGAGGAACGGGAAATCGGTGTCGTTGATGTTGAGCCAGTAGTACGGGATGACGCTGCGGTCGCACTCCAGCACGAAGCAGGTGGCGCCCAGGTACTGGTTGCGCCACAGCACGTCGTCGGATTCGATCTCGGCGGCCTTCGCGAACACCGGTTGCGGGACGGTGACGACGAGCCGGTCGAACTCGTAGGCGGTGCCGTCGGCGGTCTTCACCTCCACCGAGTTCGGCTGGCGGACGGAGACCACGGGCTTGTCGAACTCGACGCGGCCGCCGCGTTCGGTCACCGCGTCCAGCAGCGCCCGGTACACCTTCTGGAACCCGCCGTGCACGTAGCCGAGCTCGAAGGTGCGGTAGTGGATCCGCGCCCACAGCCACGCCATCGACACCTGCTCGGCGCGGTCGCCGAACTTGCCGGTCAGCAGCGGTTCCCAGATGGTCCCGGTGACCCGCGGCCCGGCCCAGCGGCGCATCCAGTCGAGGGCGCGCACCGACCCGAACCGGGAGCCGTCGCGGACCGCTTTGAGCGCGGCGGAGCTGGCGCCGAACCGCAGCCGGTCGAGCAGCGAGAACTTCGGGAACCGCAGCATCTCCAGCGGGGTGCCGAACGGGTGCAGCTCGCCGTCCAGGTACACGCCGGTGCTGGGGGAGTGGAACCGCAGGTCGTCGGCCAGGCCGAGCTCGGTGATCAGGTCGATCATCGCCCGGTCGGTCTTGAAGCTGTGGTGGTAGAAGCGCTCCAGCGGGGTGCCGCCGACCTCGATGGAGGCCGCGAGCCCGCCGAGCTCGGCGGAGGCCTCCAGCACGGTGACGTCGTGGCCGGCCTTCACCGCGTCGAACGCGGCGGTCAGACCGGTGGCCCCGGCGCCCACGACACCCAGCTTCATCCGAAACTCCATCTCTTGTTGATCAGGTATTGCAGCAGCACGACCAGCGGGATCGCGGCCGCCTTCACCAGGTTCGGCGTCACCCCGAGCAGCCCGGAACCCAGGTGCAGCAGCAGGAACGTCACCGCCATGCCCGCCAGGCCGACGCTGTAGAACCGGGCGAAGCGGACCAGCAGCCGGTCCCGGGTGCGGAAGTTCAGCCGGGCGTTGAGCGCGAAGTTGTTCGCGATGCCGACGCTGGTGCTGATCGCGTTCGCGAGCTGCTCGTGCAGCCCGCAGGTGTTGAACAGCAGCAGGAACACCAGGTAGTCGAGGGTGACGCCGCTGACGCCGATGATCCCGTACAGCACCAGGGCGCGGCTCGGCCTCGGCAGCCGGCGCTGCTCAACCCCCGTCATGCCGGATCACCTTGCGCACGATGTAGAGCGGGCGCTGGCGCACCTCGTCGTAGATCCGTCCGATGTAGCTGCCGATCACGCCGAGCGAGAGCATCTGCACCCCGCCGAGGAACAGCATCACCACCATGATCATCGTCCAGCCGGAGACGGTGATCTGCGGGAAGAACAGCCGCAGCGCCACCGCGTAGAGGATGCCCAGCGCGGCCAGCCCGAGGCTCAGGAACCCGATGCGGGTGATCAGCTTCAGCGGTGCGGTGGAGAACCCGGTGACGCCGTCGGCGGCGAGCCGCACCATCTTGCGCAGCGGGTACTTCGTCTCGCCCGCGGCCCGCTCGTTCCGGTCGAACAGCACCTCGGTCTGCTGGAACCCCATCGAGGCGACCATGCCGCGGATGAACCGGCTGCGCTCCCGGAACCCGCGCAGCTCCTCGGCGGCGCGCCGGTCCAGCAGCCGGAAGTCGCCGGTGTCCACCGGGATGTCCACTTCGGCCAGGTTGTGCAGCAGCCGGTAGTACGAGTGCGCGGTGAGCCGCTTGAACCGGGTGTCGCGCCGGGTCCGCCGCCGCGCGGACACGATCTCGGCGCCGCCGCGCCACGCGTCGATCATCTCGATGCTCACCGCGGGCGGGTCCTGCAGGTCGG
This sequence comes from Saccharopolyspora sp. 6V, assembly GCF_020176785.1. Classification (NCBI taxonomy): domain Bacteria; kingdom Bacillati; phylum Actinomycetota; class Actinomycetes; order Pseudonocardiales; family Pseudonocardiaceae; genus Saccharopolyspora; species Saccharopolyspora sp. 6V. The sequence continues at coordinate 56,634 of NZ_JAIUKB010000081.1, forward strand.
TGTCCATCACGACCACCGCGTCGCCCTCGGCGTGGTCCAGCCCGGCGGTGATGGCGATCTGGTGGCCGAAGTTGCGGGCGAAGTCCAGCACCCGCACCCGCGGGTCGGCCTCGGCGAGCTCCCGCAGCACCTGCAGCGAACCGTCCCGGGAACCGTCGTTGACGTAGATGAACTCGTACTCCAGGTCGGGCCGGGTCGCGGTGGCGGCGAGCAGTTCCCGGTGGAACCGGCGCAGGCCGTCCTGCTCGTCGTACACCGGCAGCACGTAGGAGATGAGCGAACCCGTGGCCGCCTCCTCGGTCCGCCGGTCTGGCGAGGGCACCGGCACTGCTCGGCTGATCGTCTCGGCCACCTGACTCCCCCTCGTCACCGTCCTCGCGTCGCGTGGACGCCGCGCTCGGCGGATCGGTTGCCCGTCGGTCGGGCGATCCGGCGCGGTTCGTCCGGGCGGGGAACGGCTCGGGGTGCCCGGCGCACCCGAGTTTTCCGCATCGGGCCACCGCTGGGCACCGGCATCGCGTGATCGTTATCCACCGGTCCGGTGATGTTCGCGGTCACGGGTGCAGATCGCCTTCTTCGAAGGGGTAGGCGCCGTCGCCGTCCGCGCCGCCCTGCAACACCCGGCGGGTGCGCTGGTCGTAGGCGTCGCGGTCCAGGTCGTAGCGCACCGACAGCACGTGCCCCCAGGCGAACCCGGGGTCGCCGCGCAGCCTGCTCGGCGTCTCCAGCCGCCGGGATTGGCCGAGCACACCGGTGAACACCCCGCCGTAGGACGGGTCGAACGCCATCGAGCCCTCCCCGGCGGGCGGGGTGATGAGCAGGCCGGGGCTGTCCGCGGTGCCGTGCGAGACGCGCGGGTAGTCGAAGTAGCAGGGGAACAGGAAGCTGATCGGCCAGTCGACCAGCGCCGGGATCCCGCCGTCGAGCACGTCGCGCAGCGGCACCACGTCGCGCACCGCGGGACCGCTGAACGCGAGCCAGCCCTGCTCGTCGGTGGTGGTGTCCACGGCGTGCAGCCGGACCCGGTCGGCGCGCGCGGGCAGGTCGGCGGCGGTGACGGTGATCAGCCGCCAGGAGCCGAAGTCCCGCCAGTCGACGGGCCGGCCCTTCCGCGGGTCCTCGTAGGGCAGCTGCCGGGGCGGGGTGTCGCGCAGCGCGCGGGAACCGAGCTCGCGCACCTCGTCCCCGGTGCGGCCGCCGAACTGGAGCGCCAGCTCATTGCCCTGCTCGGGGCGGCCGGCGACCCACACCGACAGCTCCTGCCCGGGGCGCAGCGCGGGCAGCTCGAACCAGCCGGTGGTGACCTCGCCGGTGGTGGCGGGGCCGTCGCGGAGGCTGTCCCACATCAGCGGGCTCGCGTCGGTGGGTTCGGCTTCGGCGCCGGTGGGGCGCAGCGCGAGCTCGCCGGGTTCGCGGCGCAGCAGCGGTTCCTGCGGCGGGCGGCCGGGGCGTTCGCGGTTCGCGGCGAAGGCGGTGGCCGGGGGCTCGCCGTCCTCGTCGTCGGCGGTCGCAGCGGTGCCGGTCTCCGCCTCGGCGCCGGTGTCGTCGAGCGGGCCGTCGACGAGCCGCAGCGCGCCGTCCTCGGCCAGCGGCAGCGTCTCCACCTCGTTCTCGATGCCGCAGCTGCGGGCCCGCACGCTGTCCCAGCTGGAGCGGCCCACCGAGAACGCGCCCGCCTGCGCCGGTGCCTGCGCGAACGACCCGAGCAGCACCACCACCATCACCAGCGCCGACAGGGTGAACAGCGCCGAGGCGGGCAGCGTCCACGCCCCGGCGAGCGCCCGCATCCGCACCAGCCCGAACCCGAGCAGACCGATCACCGCGGCCAGCAGCAGCCACGGCAGCGGACCGTCCAACGGCAGCCCCAGCGGCCGCACCGCGGTGTCCGACCACGCCACCCCGAAGTCCGAGTACTGCCACCACGAGTTGGGCCCGGTGAACGCCAGCGCCGCCAGCACCGCGCCACCGACCGCGCCCGCGACGCCGAGCTGCCGGGCTTCGCGCTTCGCGCCCGGCAACGCCCCCACCCTGGCCAGCAGCACCACGGTCGCGGCCAGCAGCGCGGGCGCCACCCCGGCGAGCGCGCCGAAGTGGTGCGTCCACTTCGACGGCGTCAGCCACAGCGTCGCGAACACCGCCACCACCGCGCCGACCAGCAGCGGCAGCTCCGGCATCCGCACCGCCCGGTGCAGCCGCCGCAGCACCGCCGCGGACGCCAGCAGCACGGCCGCGATCGCCAGCAGCACCGCCAACCGCTTGCTCGCCGTCCCCCAGGTGGTGGTGCCCAGCAGCTCCGCGTACCGGTCGATCTCCTGGTACCAGCCGAGGCTCGGCCCGAACTCCTCGTGGATCTCGGTGGCCCGGCGGAACCCGGTCCAGGTGGAGTCGGCGAACATCGCCACCACCCCGACCGAGCCGAGGCAGCACAGCAGCGCGGTCCGCGTCGGCACGGTGATCCAGCGCGGCAGCGCCCCCTGCACGACCAGCACCCGCCGGATCCGCGGTGCGAACGCCAGCACGATCAGCAGCGCCGCCACCCCGGTGGGCGTGACGGCGACGGTCAGCCCGGTCAGCAGCGCCGCCGCGCCGAGCGGGCCGAACGGGGCCCGCGCCGTCGGCGCGGTGGCCCGCAGCAGCAGCGCGACGACGGCGGCGGTGCCGAGCGCCACGAACGCCTCCGGCCGGATGCCGAGGTCGAACGGCAACCAGCAGGCGAGGAAGAACACCGCGCTCAGCAGGTGCACCGGCACCCGCCGGACGCCGCGGCACAGCGGGGCGACGATGCCGTGCGCCAGCACCAGCCAGGTGAGCATCCCGGCGACGACGCTCGGCACCCGCAGCCACGCGGGCGCGAGGCTGTGCTCGGACACCCAGCGCATCAGGTGCTGCACCAGCGTGAACGGTGCCTCGGAAGCGTTGAACCAGCGGTAGAAGTTGCCGATGTCCCCGGTCGCCGCGTGGTTGCGGATGGTCAGCATCGCGAAGCCGTCGTCATCGCTGATCGGCCCGATGACCAGCCAGCACGCCAGCACCGCCGCCACCGCGGCATCAACGAGTAGTAATGCCGCCGTGTTGAAGCGGATGCGATCGAGCACTGCTCGCCGGATCGCGGCCCAGGTCGGCGGGGTATGCGCGACGAGCAGCAGCAGCGAGGACGCGGCCAGCAGGAGCGCCGCCCCGATCAGCGACAGCTTCAGCGAGCTCGGCGCGGTCTCGAACCAGGTGTGGGCGCGGGCGGTGACCGACAGCTCGGCCGCCTGCTCAGGAGCGAGGCCGGTGCGGAACGCGAAGATCTCCGGCGCGGGCACGTCCGGTAGCACGATCGCGGGCAGCCCGCCGACCACGACCTCGGTCCGCTGCGCGTCGGCGCGCACGGTGAGGTCGCAGTCCGCGGGCAGCGGCGGCAGCGGGACGGCGCGTTCGCCGAGCACCAGGTCCGGGGCGCCGTCCTCGGTGCGCAGCACCAGCCCGTCGCGCTCGCTGCCGGGCGGGGTGGTGGCCAGCAGCAGCACCGGCTCCGGCCGGTCCAGCGCGGCCCGCAGCGCGCGGCACGGGACGGTCGCGGTGAACTCGGCGGGGCGGTACGGGGCGAACAGCGCGGTGGTGGACACCGCGGGTTCGTCGGCGGCGGGCCAGCTCACCTCGGTGCGGTCGGCCCACACCGGGGCGAACGGCAGGGCCAGCGCGCAGCACAACCCGGCGAGGCCGAGCAGCAGCGCCACCACGTGCGCGATCCACCTGGCGCGGCGGGCCGCGGGAGCGGTCAGCTCGTCGAGGGGGCGTCGCGCTTCCCCTGGTGCACGGATCGGGCTGCTGGGCTCCACGACACCGTCCTCAAGAAGATCTTCCCCGTCGCCGCGGGATCATTCTTGCGCACGCGTCGCGGACGGCTCCGGTCGCCGTCGTCGCCGGACCGCCGGGTCAGCGGACTTCGTCGAGCAGGGTGGCGGTGTCGCCGGGGCTCAGCGCCGCCGCCCGGAGCCGGGCGAACGCGGTGTCGTACCACTCGGTCTGCGCCGGTCCGTCGAGGTAGTCGGCGTTGCTGAGGTGCTCGATGTAGACGAGCCGCCCCGGTGCGGGCTGCTCGTAGTGCAGCAGCTGGAACGAGGTGCCCATCGCCGCGTGCGCGCCGGCGCCGAACGGCAGCACCTGCACGGTGATGTTCGGCCGCTCGGTGAGGTCGCGCAGGTGCGCGAGCTGCTTGTGCATCACGGCGCAGCCGCCGACCTGGCGGCGCAGCACCGTCTCGTTGAGCACCACGGCCACCGCGGGCGGCTCGTCCCCGGCGAGCACCGCCTGCCGGTCGGCGTTGACGGTGACGAGCCGTTCGAGCTCGTCCGCGTCGCGCCGCGGGTCGAGCGCGAGCGCGACCGCCTTGGCGTACTCGGGGGTGCGGAACAGCGCGGGAACGAGTTCGGACTCGTACGCGAAGAGCGTGGCGGCGATGCTTTCCATCGCGACGAATCGCTGTGCCCAGTCCGGAACGCGAATATGATTCCGCTTCCGGGCTTGGCGGGCGAGTTGCAGAACGGTTTCCGCGCGGTCTCCCGGCACCCCGTAGCAGTCGATGAGCAGCCGCACATCTCCCGGTCCGATGGTGGCCTTGCCCGTCTCGATCTTGCTGATTTTCGGTTTCGTGCATTCCAGCGCGTTCGCCGCCTGTTCCTGGGTCTTTCCGCAGCTCTCGCGCATGTCCCGCAGCAGCCTGCCCAGCTGGAGGCGGGCCACGGGAGGGCCGGTGATGCTCATCGGTGGCCTTTCGATCGAAACGGGGGATCGAGTCCAGTTGTTCCAGTGCGCGGACCTGTGCGCAATCAAGATCATCCGAATGGGTAGTTCCTCCGGGAATGCACTCTCTTTATCGTTCAGGTAGGCCGGTTCTGGCTGCGCGCCGGACGTGCCGCGGGAGTCGTGCCGCGGGAGTCGTGCCGCGGGAGTCGGCGGTGAGAGCCGTGCGGCGAGAACTGCGCGGCGAGAGAACGGTGCGGCGGCCCGGAACGTCCCGGAATTCGGCGGCGGACGCGCGCCGCGAAAGCGGTGTCCGCAGCGGAGGACGAGGAGGTTCGCGGTGTTCATCAGGTTGGCCGGTCCGGTCGCGTACTGGCGCCCGGCGAAGGGCGAGCGGCACGCGTTGTCCGCCGAGCAGCGGCCGTACCCCGGGCAGGTGCGGGATGCGCTGTGCGGGTTGCGGTTCACCATCAACGAGCCCAGCGACTGCGACTGGTTCGCGGAGTCCTGCGCGGACTGCCTGGCCAGGGCGAAGGCGCTGCGCGATGCGAGGGAGCAGGGATGAGCGCCGAGCAGCTCGGGGCCGTGGTGGCCGGATCGGTCCTGCTGGCCGGGGTACTGGCACTGGTGCTCCCGTTGCGCGGGGGCCGGGGCGAGCACGGCGGCGCGGGGCCGGGCGCGGTCACCGTCGACCGACTGCGGGTGCGCTCCCGCGGTGCTCCGGTGGCTTCCGCCGGACGGCGGCGGGTCCCCGCTGCGGGACCGGCCGCGCGTCCGGGAAGCCCGGTGCGGGCGGTGGCTCCGGGGCGGCGGGTGACGGACCTGCGGTCGGCGGACCGGCCCGCGCCGGTGGGCCGCCCGACCTGGACGGTGCGGGCCGGCGTGGCGCCGCCTCGGCCGGCGGCCGGTGCTGCGGCGCCGGCCTCGGTCCGGCCGCGCCCGCGGTTCCCCGCGAACCGGGTGGTCGCCGTGGAACCGACCCCACCGCGGCCCGCGCCGCCGAAGCCCGGACCGCCGAAACCCGGGCCGCCGACGCCCGGAGCGCCGAAGCCCGGACCGCCGAAACTCGGACGGCCGAAACCCGGACCGCCGCCGAAGCGGGACTCGCCGAAGCCGGGCTCGTTCGAACCCGGACCGGCGGAACCGGGTCCCGCGACGTCCGGCCCCCCGGAGCGGGGCCCCCGCTCGGCCCAGCCCCCCGCCGCCCAGCTCTCCGCGGCCCGGGTCCCCGCGGCCAGGCTCCCCGCCGCCCGGCCCGTTCCGGCCCCGCCCGCTCCCGCCTTCCGGACCGCGTCGGCGGACGTCCTCGCGCCCCCGTCGTCCTGCGCGGACGTGCCGGACGAGGAGATCGTGTGGCCGGAGCAGGATCCGCAAGAGCACGCCGGCAGGCACCGGCTGCGCACCGACGACTGGTTCTGCCACCGGCTGGGCACGGCGCTCGCGCTGCTCGCGCACCGGGAGTTCCGCCCGGTGGCCCCGCCCGCGTTGCCGTCGCGCGTCGATATTCGCTTGCCCGGTGCCCTACTCTGACATCGTGATCAGCTGACGAAGCCGCCCGCTCGCCCTCGCGAGCCGTCCCGTTCCGCGACCGCGGAAGCCGGGCATCCCACGACGTTCCGGCGCGACCGCGCCGTCGGAGATGAGGCCCCATGTCAGCGAACCCCACCATCGTGCTGGTCCACGGCGCCGCGAGCACCGCGGGCGTCTGGTCGCCGGTGCAGCGCGAGCTGGCCCTGCGCGGCTACCGCAGCCTGGCGCCGGACCTGCCCGGGCACGGCCTGAACGCGCACCACCCGGCCGCCTACTACCAGTCCCCGCAGGACGTCGAGGCGTTCGCCACCGCCCCTTCCGCGCTCGCCGGGATCGGGATCGACGACTACGCCGAGCACCTGGAGGGGCTGCTGCGCCGCGTCGCCGAGCACGGTCCGGTGCTGCTGGCGGGCACCAGCGCGGGCGGCATCCCGATCACCGCGGTCGCCGAGCGGTGCCCGGAGCTGGTGGGCCGGCTCGTGTACCTGTCCGCGTGGTGCGCGGTGCGCTCGGAGTCGGTGGCCGATTCGGCGCGCTGGCCGGAGCACACCGGGAACCTGCTGGACGAGATCGGGTGGCCGGTCCTCGGCGATCCGGCGGAGCTGGGCGTGCTGCGGTTCAACCTGCGCGACTCCGACCCGGCGCGGTTCCGGGCGGCGAAGGCCGCGATGCTGGCCGAGGGCACCGACGACGAATTCCGCGCCCTGGTGGACGTGCTGGAGCCGGACGCGAACGTGCGCATCGGCGCGGAGCGGGTGCCGGCGACGGCGGAGCGCTGGGGCCGGGTGCCGCGCACGTTCGTGCGGTTCGCCGCGGATCGCTGCACCCCGCTGCCGGAGCAGGACCGCATGATCGCGGACGCGGACGCGCTGGCGCCCGCGAACCCGTTCGACGTGCGGACGCTCGACTGCGGGCACGTCGGGTACTTCTGCCGGCCGGTGGATTTCGCCGAGATCCTGGGCGGGCTCGCCGACGCGCTCTGACCGTCCGAAGTGGACCGATTCGGTCGGTCCACTTCGGACGGACGGGTGAGCGGGGCCGGACCGCTCCCCGCGGTGGTCCGGCTCGTCAGCGGATCACCACGGTGCGTCGCTGATCGCGCCGGTGTCCGGGTTGCGCAGGATGTAGCCGCCCTGGAAGTCCACCTGGACGCCGCCGTCGACCTCGTGCGGGTCGGACGTGGGGTAGCCGAGGTAGCCGGAGTAGCGGTCCAGGTCGTACCAGTGCCGCAGCACGTCGCCCCGCAGCCAGTGCGCCCCGGATTCCGGGGACCAGTAGACGGCCCCGGTCTCCTGGCGGCCGGAGAACTCGTTGAAGCGGCCGATGGCGTCGTCGGCGACCTGCTCGTCGGTCGTCGGGTAGCCGAGCTCGCCGGTCTCCCAGCCCTGCGCGGCCCATGCTTCGCGGATCGCGCCCTGCACCGAGTGCGCGCCCGTCTCCTCCGACCAGTACACCGAGGCGCCGTCCCCGTTCGGGCCGACGAAGTGGTTGTAGCTGCCGGATCCGTCGACGGTGGCGGTGGTCGTCTTCGTCGGGTAGCCGAGGTAGCCGACCTCCCAGCCCTTCGCCTCCCAGAAGTCCCGGATCGGGCCCCACACGCCCTGCGCCCCGGTCGCGTCGGTCCAGTAGATCGAGGCGGGCCCGGTCGCGTCGCTGCCCGCGAACTGGTTGTAGCGGCCGACTCCGTCCGGCGCGACGCGCTCGTCGGCGTCGGCGGCGCCGAGCACGTCGTAACCCCCGATGTCGTTGTACCGCGCGGCGATGTCGCCGTGGATCTCGGTGACGCCGGTGGCCTCGATGTGGAACAACCAGCCGTACTGGAACCGCTGGTAGCTGGTCTCGCCGTCGGTGTGCTGCGAGTCGACCGGCTCGCCGAGCAGCTGCCGCAGGTCGGCGTCGTTCCAGTACCGCTCTTCGATCGGCGTGAAGGCCTGCTGCTGGACCTGTCCGGCCGGTTCCGGCACGGCGGCCGCGGTGGCGGCGGGTCCGGCGAGGGCGAGCGGCACGGCGGCCGCGGCGAGCACGATTCCCCAGTTCCTGGTGTTCAAGGCACGTCCCCTTTTCGCTTGCACAGCAAGGAATTTCCGTACGACTTGAGCACGCGGGGCGGGGTCGGCCGGTTGCCCCGGGTTTCGACGTTCACCGGTTCGGCCGCATCGGCCGGGATCCACGACGGAGGCGTCGAGGCCGTGAAGTCCGAGCGTTCGGGCGAAAACGGGGGCGCGGGCGAGATCGGGGCCGGCGACCGGAATCCGGGCGGGGGCGAGCGTTCTGCGGAAGCGGGTGGAACGGGAAGAGGTGCGCCTGACGGACCCCACTCCGTCAGGCGCACCTCAGTTCGTGGCCCGTTTCCCGTTGTACCAGCCGGGATCCGGGCTCGCCCGTCAGCGCTTCGGGAAGTCGGCCACCCGTCCGCCGTCCCGGTGCCAATCCACGTACCCCAGCTCGAACTCGGTGCTGCGGCCCCACGGCACGTCGTGCTCGCCGCGCACCGGGTAGCCGAGGTAGGAGCGTTCCCAGCCGAGCGCGGACCAGCGGGCGCGGATGCCGCCGTACACCTCGACGGCCCCGGTCTGCGGCGACCAGTAGATGGAGGCGGCACCGGTGTCGCCGCCGGTGAAGTGCGCGTACTTGCCGCGCCCGTCGGGGGCGGTGAGCTCGTCGGTGGTGGGGTAGCCGAGCAGCCCGTTGGGGCCGCTGAACTGGAGGTACTTGTCGATGATGGCGCCGCGCACCGAGTGCGCCCCGGTCTGCGGGCTCCACGCGATGCCCGCGGCGAACTCGCCGTCACCGTCGAACCGGGCGTACTTGCCGCGCCCGTCGGCGGCGGTGATCTCGTCGGTGGTCGGGTAGCCGAGCGGCCCTGCCTCCCAGCCGGATTCGGCCCACTTGTCCCGGATCGCGCCGAGCACCACGTGCGCCTCGTTGTCCCGGGTCAGGTAGATGGAGGCGCCGCCGGGGCGGGAGAAGTGGTTGTAGGCGCCAAGCTCGTCGGGGGTCGTGGTGGTGTCGGTGGTGGGGTGGCCGAGCGCGGCACCGCCGCCGTTCTCGGTCCACTTCTCCAGGATCGGGGCGCGCAGCAGGTGCGCGCCGGTGGCGCTGGTGAAGTAGATCGCCGAGGCGGTCTCCTTGCCGTCGAGGCTGACGAACTCGGTGTAGCGGGCGCCCGCGTCGTCGGTGAGCTCGTCGGTGGTGGGCACGCCGACGACGTCGTGCGCGCCGAGCGCGACGAACCGGTCGAGGATGCCGCCGAAGACGATGTGCACGCCGGTGTCGGGCGTCCAGTAGAAGCGGGCGTGCTCGTACTCGCGCCAGCGCAGCGAGTCGTGCTCGACCTCCTCGTCGCCGAGCGGGTTGCCGATGGCGTCCTTCACCGCGCGGGGCAGCGCCGAGTAGCGCGCTCCGATCTCGCCGTCACCGGGGCGGGTGGGTTCGTCGTGGACCTGTCTTTTACACATCTCCGAGCCCACGAGACCCTAAGACATGGGGGGGTGC
>NZ_JAIUKB010000082.1:0-24735 GCF_020176785.1 Saccharopolyspora sp. 6V
GGGGGCCCGGGGGGGGCCCGGCACCTGGGGCACGGGGACCGACGACCAGGGTTGCATGCATCCGACCTTAAACGTCCCGGCCGACCGGACGCCGCCCTGTTACACATCGTGAGAACCAGGGCACTTCCGCGGGCCGCCCGCAGTCGGGACTTTCGACAATGTCGGGCCCCGCCCGCCCCGGGCCTATCCTCGGTCGGATGCGGAGGATTTCCGCCGCACCGCACGGGATCGCGGGATCCGGCACGGGTCCGCGCGAGCCGGACCGGGCGAGGAGGCGAGGCGTTGACATCGCTCCGAGCGGACGGCCTGTGCAAGGTCTTCGGCACCCGGCCCGAGGAGGCGCTGCGGCGCTCCCGGGCCGGTGACCCGGCCGGGGCGGGCGCCACGGTCGCCGTGCTCGACGTCGGGTTCACCGTCGAGCCCGGGGAGACGTTCGTGGTGATGGGCCTGTCCGGCTCCGGCAAGTCCACGCTGATCCGGATGCTCAACGGCCTGCTCACCCCCACCGCAGGCCGGGTGCGCGCGGACGACCGCGACGTCACCGCGCTCACCGGCCGGGAATTGCGCGGGCTGCGGCAGCGCACCATGAGCATGGTGTTCCAGCACTTCGCGCTGCTGCCGCACCGCACCGTGCTGGACAACGCCGAGTACGGGCCGCTGGTCCGCGGCGACCCGCCGGCGCGCGCCCGCGAACGGGCGGTGGAGGCGCTGGGCATGGTGGGCCTGACCGGGTGGGAGGACCGGTTCCCGGCGCAGCTCTCCGGCGGCATGCGCCAGCGGGTAGGGCTGGCCAGAGCACTGGCCGCGGGCACCGACGTGCTGCTGATGGACGAGGCGTTCAGCGCGCTCGACCCGCTGATCAAGCGGGACATGCAGGATCAGCTGGTGCGGCTGCAGGGCGAGCTGGGCAAGACGATCGTGTTCATCACCCACGACCTCAACGAGGCGATGCGGCTGGGCGACCGCATCGCGGTGATGCGCGCCGGGCGCATCGTGCAGGTCGGCACCGCCGCGGAGATCCTGCACCGCCCGGCGGACGACTACGTGGCGCGCTTCGTGCGGGACGTGGACCGCAGCCGGGTGCTCACCGCCGGGCTCGTCGCCGAACCGGCCGTGCACGCGGATCGCGCCGGGCCGCTGCGGCGGGCGCTGGAGCTGCTGCGCGAGCACGACCTGGACCGGCTGCCGATCACCGACCGCGGTCGGCCGGTGGGGCTGCTGGAGCGGTCGGCCGCGGAGCTCGCACCACCCGACACAGCGCTCGCCGACCTGCTGCACCCCGGGCCGGAGCCCGTGGCCGCGGACCGCACGCTCGACGGATTCCTCGGTCGCGTCGGCACCGACACCCCGGTCGTAGACGGGACGGGCCGGCTGGTGGGGCTGGTGCGGCCGGTGCCGCTGCTGCGCGCGCTCGGCGCGGGCGGGCAGGAGGACGGCGATGCCTGAGCTGCCCAGGGTTCCGCTCGGCGACTGGTTCCAGGCGCTGGTGAACTTCCTCGACGACACCATCGGCCCGGTCTTCGACTTCATCGATCTGGTGGTGCGCTCGGCGGTGGACGGGCTGACCGCGGCGCTGCTGTGGCCGCCGTCGTGGGTGCTGGTGCTGCTGCTGGCGGCGCTGGGCTGGTGGCTGCGCGGCTGGCGGTTCGCGTTGTTCGCGCTGCTCGGGTTCGGCCTGGTGGTGAGCATGCGGGAGTTCCCGCCGACGGTGCAGACCTCGGCGCTCGTGCTCGTGGCCAGCGCGATCGCGATCGCGGTGGCCGTCCCGCTGGGAGTGCTGGCGGCCCGCAGCCGGGTGGTGAGCCGGGTGGTGCGGCCGGTGCTGGACCTGATGCAGACGATGCCCGCGTTCGTCTACCTCATCCCGGTGATCTTCTTCTTCAACATCGGGTCGGTGCCCGGCGTGGTCGCCACGGTGATCTTCGCGCTGCCGCCGGGGGTGCGGCTGACCGAGCTCGGCATCCGGCAGGTCGACGCCGAGGTGGTCGAAGCAGGCCACGCGTTCGGGGCGCCGCCGCGGCGGATCCTCACCGGCATCCAGCTGCCGCTGGCCCTGCCGTCGATCATGGCCGGGATCAACCAGGTGATCATGCTGTCGCTGTCGATGGTGGTCATCGCGGGCATGGTCGGCGCCGAAGGCCTGGGCACCGAGGTCTACACCGCGGTCACGCGGGTGCAGCTGGGCGCCGGGTTCGAAGCGGGCGTGGCGGTGGTGATCCTCGCCGTCTACCTGGACCGGATCACCGCCGTGCTCGCCGACCGCTCCCCCGCGGCGCGCCGCGCCGCGCGCACCGGATGACGAGGACGGGAGGCAGGACCATGCGGAGATCGCGCTGGGGCGCGTGCGTCGCACTGCTGGCGGCGCTCGTGCTGCTCGCCGCGGGCTGCGGTGGCAGGCAACCGGAGACCGGGCAGCAGAGCAAGCGGATCACCATCGGCTACATCGCCTGGGACGAGGCGATCGCCGTCAGCAACCTGTACGAAGTGGTGCTGGAACGGCGCGGCTACCAGGTGCAGCTGACCGAGCTGGAGGCCGGGCCGACCTACGCGGGGCTGGCGAAGGGCGACGTCGACCTGTTCCTCGACTCGTGGCTGCCGCAGACGCACGCCGACTACTGGGCGCAGTACCACGACCGGCTGGAGGACCTCGGCGTCTGGTACGACCGGGCAACGTTGAACATCGCGGTGCCGGACTACCTGGTGGACGTGAACTCGATCGAGGACCTGCGCGGCCGGGCCGCCGAGTTCGGCGGGACCATCACCGGCATCGACCCGGGGGCCGGTCTCAGCCGGGTGACCCGCGACCAGATGATCCCGCAGTACGGGCTGGACGGGCAGTACACCCTGCAGACCTCCTCGACCACCGCGATGCTCGCGTCGCTGCAACGCGCCGTCGACGCCCAGCGGCCGATCGTGGTGACGCTGTGGCACCCGCACTGGGCGTACGCGAAGTTCCCGATCAAGGACCTGGCCGATCCGCGCGGCGCGATGGGGGCGGCGGAGCAGATCCACGCGGTGGGGCGGAAGGGCTTCACGGCCGACTTCCCCGAGGTGACGGGGATGGTGCGGAAGTTCCACCTCGACGACGGGCAGCTGGCGTCGCTGGAGAACGAGGTCAACGCCGCGCCCAAGGGCCAGGAGAAGGCGGCGGCGGCGCGGTGGGCCGACGCGCACCCGGAGGTCATCGCGAGCTTCACCGGTTGATCCCGGCGCCTCCGCTCCTGCCGCGCGGCGGTCGGTCACCCGGCGAAAACCACTCATCGCGAGCGAATCGGGCCCTCCCCTAGCACAGAATCGGCATCCGGTCATCCGTCCAGGTGATGGGTTAGTTACTATCCGGCACTGCCGAGCGTGCTGTCACGCGAATCTGGAGGACACCCCGTGCATGACGCCGCCAAGAGCAGCGAGCACTCGACCAGCAGCCCGATTCCGAACGCGGAGCCGCTTCCCAGCGCCCCCCGCGATCGCGGAAGCCGCTCGCTGTCCATCGCCGCGCTGATCTTCGTGGCGATGGCCGCCGTGATGGGCTGGGGCGCGAGCTTCGTCGGCCTGCACGAGTACGGCATGCAGTCGATGGCCGGGTTCACCTACTGGTCGGCGTGGCTGGTGCCCGCCACCTTCGACGGCGCCGCGTTCGCCTGCACCCTGATGACCTACCGCTCCTCCATCAACGGCCGGTCCGCCGTGCGCGGCCGCATCCTGATGTGGGCGTTCACCGGGGTCAGCTCGTGGATCAATTGGATCCACCAGCCCAGCCAGGAAGCGCAGATCGTCGCCGCCGGGCTGCCCATCGCGGCGGTCGCGGTGTTCGACGTGGTGCTGCTGGAGCTGCGCGCGGACTACGAGGCCAAGCACGGCATGCGCGGGTTCCGGCTGCGGCCAGGCCTGCTCGTGCTGCGCTGGATGGTGGACCGGCGCAGCACCGGCGAGGCGTTCCGCAAGCAGGTCATCGACATCCCGGTCGAGGAGATCGCCGGTCTCGGCACCCTCGCCCCGCCCGGAACCCGCCGCGCGAACGCGCTCAAGGTCGCGGCGCAGGCCGAGGCGGAGCAGCAGGCGGCCTCGCAGTCCGCGGCCGGCGCGATCGGCGAGACCGAGCGCGTCGAACCGGCGTCCCGCGCGGAGGTCCAGCCGCGCGTCGAAGCCGAACCCGCCGCCCGGACCGAATCGTCCACTTCGGACGACGAGCGCGCCGAGAACTCCCGGAACGCGCCGCGGACCACCTCGAACGAGGCCTCCCGGACCACCGAGCCCGCGGCACAGCGCCCGGCCGCCGAGCACGCCGCCGCGTCCTCGGCCCAAGCCGGTTCCACCGCCGCGGAGACCGCGGAATCCGGTTCGACGGCGCGGGATTCCGCGACCGCCGCGACGACGTCCAGGGCTGCGGCGAAGACCGACGCCGCCGCGACGAGCTCCGACGTCACCACCAAGAGTTCCGGCGCTTCCGCGAAGAGCTCCGATGCTTCCGCGACGAACTCCGATGCCTCCGCGAAGGCCTCCGGTGCGGTCGCGGAGAACGCCGCGGATTCCGCCGCCGAGGCGCGGGAATCCGGCACCACCGCGCAGGACGAGCGGCCCGCGACCACCGCGCGGAACGCGCAGCGGCCCGCCGAGGAGGCGCGGTCCGAGCTCGCCACCGGCGGCACCGCGGACGCCCCCACGGTCACGCTCGAACTGCCGAAGGTCACCGCCGAGCAGGACGCCCGAGCCGCAGCGTCCACCCCCGAGACCGACGCCCCCGAGACGGACACCTCGGCGACCGACACCTCGGAGACGGGGACCGCGAAGACCGAGGCCGCCGCGAAGCCCACCGCCAAGTCCGGCGCCGCCAAGCAGAAGCCCGCCGCGACCACCACCGGCGGCGCGAAGAAGCCGACCGACGTCCAGGACACCGAGCAGACGCTCACCCTGCCCCCGGTCCCGGACGGGCCGATGAGCGACCAGGACAAGCGCTCCGCGGCCCGCTACGACTACCGCATGTCGGTGGCGGCCGAGCAGCCGGTGAAGCCCGCCGAGCTGGCCAAGCGCTACGGCCTCTCGGAGAGCTGGGGCCGCCGCCAGATCAACGCGGCCCGCAAGTCCATGGCCCAGGAAGAGGCGCACGAGAAGTCCCAGCTGGTCGGCGCCGACCAGAGCTGATCCCGCGAGGTGATCGGCCCGGCCGGGAGGCGCGGGCCGGTCACCGGAGCGGAGCTGGACGCCGGCGACCGCGGTCCGCGAGAGTCGCGGGGACGACGGGAGGGCCCATGCCGAGCGGCCACATCGTGTGGGACTGGAACGGGACGTTGCTCGACGACGGGGAAGCGATGATCGGCGCGGTCATCGCGGCGTTCGCCGACGCGGGCCTGGCGGTGACGGTCGAGGACCACCAGCGGCTGTTCACCCGGCCGATCTCGGTGTTCTGCGAGCGGCTGGCGAACGGTCCGCTGGCGGCGGCCGAGCTGGCGGAGCTGCTCGGCGGGTTCGACGAGCACTACGCGCGGGCGCTGCCGGACCTGGCGCTGGCCGCGGACGCGGAGTCCGCGCTCGCCGGGTGGGCGGCCTCCGGCGGCACCCAGTCGTTGCTGTCGATGTGCCCGCACGAGGTGCTGGTCCCGATGGTGCGGGCGGCGGGGATCACCGGTTCCTTCCGGCACGTGCAGGGCCGCAGCGGCGAGTTCGCGGACACCAAGGCCGCGCACGTCCGCGCCCACCTGCGGGCGCTGGGCGATCCGGATCCGGCGCGGGTGGTGTTCATCGGCGACACGGTGGACGACGCGGCGGCGGCCGCCTCGGTCGGTGCCCGCTGCGTGGTCTACCACTCGGGCCGCAGCGCGCTGCACGCCCGCGACCACTTCGCCGGGTCCGGCGCTCCGCTCGTCGGGAGCCTGACCGAGGCGGTCACCACCGCCCACGAGCTGCTCGCGGCCTGACCGCACGGCCCCCGGTGGCCGGTCCAGAACGCGGACGGGCGCGGTGGCCGAGCGGTACGATCACCGCGTGATGACCAGTCAGGCCGGAACCGGCCGCTCCCGGGACGGCCACCTGGTCGGCGGCTGATCCGCGCGCCCCCTCGTCGGCGAGTGCACTCGACGTCACCCGCACCGACCGAGGAGGACCGTGGCAGCCCGCTTCGACCACACGATCATCGCTTCGACGGACCCGGCCGAGATGGCCGAGTTCTACCGGGACCTGCTCGAAGCCGACGAGGCCCCGTCGTGGGGCCCGTTCGTCAACGTCCGGCTCACCGACGGCGTCCTGCTCCAGTTCGCCGCCCCGCCGGTGGACTTCCCGCCGCAGCACTACGCCTTCCTGCTGGACGACGCGCACTTCGACCGCGCCCGCGCGCGGATCGCCGACCGGGACCACTGGGCCGATCCGCAGCGCACCCGTCCCGGTGAGATCAACACCGGCCACGGCGGCCGCGGCGTCTACCTGCTGGACCCGTCGGGCCACTTCGTGGAACTGCTCACCAGCCCGTACCTCTGAGGCCCCGTCAGCGCCGCCGCTTGGTGCGGAGGTAGTCGCCGACGACCGCCGCGCCGAGCCCGTCCGCGGTGGGGGCGACGACCCGGCCACCGCCGCGGCGGGCGACGACGTCGACGAACGCCTCCAGGCGGGGGTCGTCGCCGAGCATGAACACGCTGAGCGTCGCGCCCAACCGGTGCAACGAGTCCACTTCGGACAGCGTGACGCCGAGGGTGCGCGGGGTCGGCGGGTACTGGAACACGGCTTCGCCGTCGGGTTCCAGGTGCGCGGTCGGTTCGCCGTCGGTCACGACCAGCACCACCGGCTGCGCGTCCGGATGCCGCCGCACGTGCCTGCCCGCCAGCAGCAGCGCGTGGTGCAGGTTGGTGCCCTGCTCCCAGGTGCCCTCCAGCGCCGCCAGCTCCCCCACGTCCACAGTGGACGCGTAGCGGCCGAAGGTGACCAGCTGCAGCGCGTCCGAGCGGAACCGGGTGGCGACCAGGTGGTTCAACGCCAGCGCGGTGCGCTTCATCGGCACCCAGCGGCCGTCCTGCACCATCGACCACGAGGTGTCCACGCACAGCGCCACCGCCGCCCGGGACCGCTGCTCGGTCTCGGCGACCTCCAGGTCGTCCAAGTGCAGCCGCGGTGCCGCCGGGCCCGCCGCCGCGCGCCGCAGCACCGAGTTGCGCACGGTGCGGACCGCGTCCCACGGCTCGGTGTCGCCGTACGCCCACGGCCGGGTGGTCCCGGTGAGCTCCCCCGCCGCGCCGGCCCGGTCGGTGTCGCGGTCGCCCTTGCGGGAGCGCAGCTGCGAGACCACCGACTGCAGGGCCGTTTCGCCGAGCCTGCGCATCGCGCGCGGGCTCAGCCGCAGGTTCCCGTCCGGGCCGCGCTGCAGCAGGCCCTGCCCGCGCAGCTGCTTCTCGATGTCGGCGAGCCGCCGCGCGTCCACCACGGCCCGTTCGCCGAGCTGCCGTTCCAGCGCCTCCAGGTCGATGTCCTGCAGGCTCGCGCCCGGGTAGGACTGGCCGAGCTGCTCGGCCAGCTGCTCCAGCTCACCGAGTTCGGCCATCGCCTCGGTGGCCTCCGCCAGCCCCATCGGCTGGTCGCCGCGGAACCGGCCACGACCGGACCAGTCCTCGCCGGGGCGCAGCGAGCGCAGCTGCCGGTCCATCCGGTTCAGCGCCTCGCCGATGCGCGGGTCGCCGAACGCCTGCCGGGACAGCTCGGCCAGTTCGGCGCGCTGCTGCTCGCTCATCGAGTTCAGCATCCGCTGCGCCGCCGCGGACCGCGCCGCCAGCGCGTCGACCAGTTCGTCCACGTCGCGCGGGTTCTCCGGGAAGAACTCGCCGTGCTCGGCCATGAAGCGCTCGAACCGCTCCGGCACGTCGGCGTCGCCGCGGGCGTGCGCGGCCAGCAGCTCGGAGAGGTCGTCGAGCATCGCCCGGACCCGCTCCACGTCCTCCGGCGAGGTCCCCTGCAACGCCTCCTTCATGCCTTGGAAGCGCTGTTCGAGGAGTTCGCCGCCCAGCATCCGCTGGATCTCCTGGAACGTCTCGCGCGCGTCGGACGAGCGCCAGTCGTACTCGGCGAGCTCGCGCACCGAACCGCCCGCGTCCGGCGGCAGCGCGCCCAGCCGCAGTTCCCGGAACCGGGCGTCCTCGCCGTCCTCGGCGGCCAGCGCGGTGCGCTCCTGCTCCAGGGCGCGGTCCAGCAGCCTGCGCACCTCCTGCACCGTGCCGTCCAGGTTGTGCCTGCGCTGCAACTCGCTGCGGCGCTGCCACAGCCGGCGGGTCAGCTCGTCGAGGCCCGCGGTGCCGCGGGTCCCGGTGCGTAGCAGTTCCTCCAGCGCCGAGCGGGGTGACGCGCCCTCCATCACGTCCCGGCCGATCTGGTCCAGCGCGGAACGCAGGTCCACCGGCGGCTCCAGCGGATCGGAACCGCCGTGCCAGGCGCCGTACCGGAACCGCGGCATCAGCCGTACACCGACCGCTGCTCGTCGGTGTCCTTGGCCAGCTTCTTCGCCAGGTACAGCGCTTCCAGCGCCAGCTCCACCGCGCTCGCGATGCGCCCGACCGGATCCCCGGCGCGCACGTCCAGCCGTTCGGCGACCTGGTGCAGCACCGGCAGTTCCGGCAGCGCCCGCAGCACGTCGGCGCCCGCCACCCGTTCACCGGTGGCGACCTGGTGCCCGCCGGTGACGGCCGAGATCAGCGAACTCAGGTCCAGCCCGGCGAACAGGCCGCGGGCCGTGTCGGCGACCGAACGGCGCAGCAGGTAGCCGAGGACCTCGTCCTCGCGCCCCTCCTCGCCCGCTTCGAACTCCAGCTTGCCGCGCAGCACGCCCGGCACCGCGTCCAGGTCCACCGGCCGCGCCACCGCGGG
The DNA here is from genome assembly GCF_020176785.1 of Saccharopolyspora sp. 6V. Classification (NCBI taxonomy): domain Bacteria; kingdom Bacillati; phylum Actinomycetota; class Actinomycetes; order Pseudonocardiales; family Pseudonocardiaceae; genus Saccharopolyspora; species Saccharopolyspora sp. 6V. The sequence goes on from NZ_JAIUKB010000082.1 coordinate 8,836, forward strand.
TTCCTCCCCGGTCAGCGCCGCCCGGTGCAGCGCCGCCGCGGACACCGTCTCGGCCGCCGCGATCGCGAACCGCGCCGACACCCCGGAGCGCTGGTCGACCGCCGAGGACTCCCGCAGGTGCCCCACGAAGCGGGCCAGCACCTCCAGCAGGTGGTCGCCGACCTCCGCCTCCAGCAGCGCCTCCTGCCGGATCAGCGAGATCTCGTCGTCCAGCTCCGCCGGGTAGTGGGTGCGGATCTCCGCGCCGAAGCGGTCCTTGAGCGGGGTGATGATCCGGCCGCGGTTGGTGTAGTCCTCCGGGTTCGCCGTGGCCACCAGCAGCACGTCCAGCGGCAGCCGCAGGCTGTAGCCGCGGACCTGCACGTCCCGCTCCTCCATCACGTTCAGCAGCGCCACCTGGATCCGCTCGGCCAGGTCGGGCAGCTCGTTGATGGTCACGATGCCGCGGTGCGCCCGCGGCACCAGTCCGAAGTGGATGGTCTCCGGGTCCCCCAGGGACCGTCCTTCCGCGACCTTCACCGGGTCCACGTCGCCGATGAGGTCACCGACCGCCGTGTCCGGGGTGGCCAGCTTCTCGACGTAGCGGTCCTCGCGGTGCCGCCACGCGACGGGCAGCGCGTCGCCCTCCTCGGCGGCGCGGCGGATCGAGGTCGGGGTGATCGGCTCCAGCGGGTGCTCGTCCAGTTCGGAGCCGGGGATCACCGGCGTCCACTCGTCCAGCAGCGCCGTCAGCCCGCGCAGCAGCCGCGTCTTGCCCTGCCCGCGCTCGCCGAGCAGCACCACGTCGTGGCCCGCGATCAGCGCGCGCTCCAGCTGCGGCAGCACGGTGCGCTCGAAGCCGACGATGCCCCGCCACAGCGGATTCCCCGAGCGCAGCGCGGTCAGCAGGTTGCGGCGCACCTCGACCTTCACGCTGTACGGCAGGTGTCCGCTGGCACGCAGCTCCCCCGCCGTGCCGGGCAGCCCAGGAGGTGGGGTCCGAGAGTTCGTCACCCGTTCGACGCTACTCGCTCCGCCCGGTCGCCGCGAACACGTCTCAGCACGGGAAACACCGTCGTGCCAACGGGTTTCCCGCCGGTGCGGACGATTCCGGTGATCAGCGGCCCGCCGTCCGCCGGGAAGCCGCGCGGAAACCGCCCGGCACCCCGCGCGTGGCGCGCCCGCGCCGCTCGCCGGCGGTGACGCCGCGGTCGCGCAGCGCGACGACGTGCGGGGGAACACGCTGGCACCGCTGCGGTACCGGCGAGTAGAAAGGTGACGGCCCCAGCAGAGGAGAATGATCACGTGCAGCTGCAGACCGACCCCGTCCAGGCGGGCTTCGACCCCGAACGCCTCCAGCGCATCGACCGCCACTTCGCGGCGTACGTCGACGACGGCAGGCTCCCCGGCTGGCAGCTGCTCATCGCCCGGCGCGGCGTCGTCGCGCACTTCAGCTCGCACGGGAAGCGGGACATCACCACGGGCGCCCCCATCGAGGACGACACGATCTTCCGGATCTACTCGATGACGAAGCCGATCACCTCGGTCGCGGCCATGATGCTCCACGAAGAGGGCGCCTTCGAGCTCACCGACCCGGTCAGCAGCCTCATCCCCTCCTTCGCCGAGCAGCGCGTCTACACCGGCGGCCCCGCCCGCGCCCCGCAGACCCGGCCCGCGACCGAACCGGTGCGGATCTGGCACCTGCTCACCCACACCTCGGGGCTCACCTACGGCTTCAACCGGCTCAACCCGGTCGACGAGATCTACCGGCGCACCGGCTACGAGTTCGGCACCCCCGACCAGGACCTGGCGGGCGTGTGCGACGACTACGCGGCGATGCCGCTGCTGTTCGAACCAGGCAGCTCCTGGAACTACGGGGTGTCCACCGACGTGCTCGGCCGCGTCGTCGAAGTGGCCTCCGGCATGGGGCTCGACGAGTTCTTCCGCACCCGCATCTTCGAACCGCTCGGCATGACCGACACCGGGTTCGAGGTGCCGCCGGAGGACAAGGACCGGCTCGCCGCGCTGTACCTCGCCGACTCCGCGGGCAAGGCCACCGTGCCGAAGAACTCGCCGCCGACCGCCGCGCCGCGCGCGCTGTCCGGCGGTGGCGGGCTGGTGTCCACCGCCCACGACTACCACCGGTTCACCGGCATGCTGCTCGGCGGCGGGGCGCTGGACGGGGTGCGGCTGCTCAGCGACCGGACGGTGCGCTACATGGGCCGCAACCACCTGCCCGGCGGCGCGCACCTGGACCAGATCGCGAACGGGTCGTTCTCCGAGGTCGCCAACGCGGGCAAGGGCTTCGGGCTCGGCTTCGCCGTCGTCGAGGACCCGGTCGCCTCGCACGTCATCTCCACGCCGGGCGAGCTGTCCTGGGGCGGGATGGCGAGCACCGCGTTCTGGGTGGACCCGGCGGAGGAGCTCACGGTGCAGTTCTTCACCCAGCTCATCCCGTCCGGCACCCACCCGATCCGCTCCCAGCTCCACCAGCTCGTCTACCAGGCACTGGTGGACTGAGTAGAGGTTCGGCTCGTTCCAGAGCTTCTTCGCGGTTCTCCTGTCAGCGGCGAAGCCGATGAGCGGCGACCACGCAGGCAGCAGGACCACCCGCGGGTTCTCAGCCGCTTCCTCGCGAGGACAGCGTTTTCTCCTGTGGCGGAGCCACCGGTGAGAACGATCCCGCAGCGAGGAAGCGGCTGAGGTTCCGCCACCTCACCCCAGCGCAGAACGAGCCGATATCCCGGTCAGAACGCGGGCCAGGGGATGGCGGGCCAGTCGCCGGAGGGGGCCGGGAACTCGCCGGCGGTGAGCAGGGCGTCGACGCGGTCGACGAGCGCCTGCACCTCCTTCGGGGTGACGTGCTCGGCCAGCCGGGACGCGAGATCGCCCTCCAGCAGCGCGCGGAACCGGCTCAGCGCCTCCACCGCGTCCGCGGGCAAGCGCTCCCCGATCCAGCCCCACAACACCGTGCGCAGCTTGTTCTCCGCGTTCAGGCTCACCCCGTGGTCCACGCCGAACACCTCGCCGCGCGGCGAGTGCAGCACGTGCCCGCCCTTGCGGTCGGCGTTGTTGATCACGATGTCGAGCACGGCGAGCCTGCGCAGCTCCTCGTGCGGCGAGTGCGCCAGCAGCACCGGGTCACCGCGGTGGTCCTGGGCGCGCAGCACGGCGCGCCAGCCCTCCGGCACCTCCGACGGCGGCACCAGGTCCACCAGGTCGGAACCCTCCTCGGTGTCCACCCACAGCTGCACCATGCCCGGGCCGAACGGCCCCTCCCGCAGCAGCGTCGGCGGAATCAGGTTCCAGCCCAGCGCCTCCGCCACCAGGAACGATCCGACCTCGCGCCCGGCGAGCGTGCCGTCCGGGAAGTCCCACAGCGGCCGTTCCCCGCGCACCGGCTTGTACACGCACTCGGCGGTCACGCCCTCGTGCTCGACGGAGCAGAACAGCGTGGCGTTCGAGGCTTCCACGAGCCGGCCCTCGACCTCGATGCGGCCGTGTGCCAGGACCTCGCGAACGGCCGGATCATCGGGGTGCACGGTCGGCTAGTCCTCCTCGGAGCGGCGGTAACCGTTCTGCCGCGGGCAGATGTGCCCGTCCGGGTCCAGCGGCTCCCCGCACAGCGGGCACGGCTTGCGGCCCGCGTTGAGGACCCGCTCGGCGCGCTCGGCGAACGCGCGGGCGTCCGCGGGGCTGAGGAACACGCGGACCGCGTCCGGGCCCTCCTCGGTGTCGTCGAGCACCACCGACTCGTCGATCTCCTCCTCGGTGACCGCGAGCAGCTCGACGACGACGGCCTCGGTCTCGGCGTCCCAGCCGAGCCCCATGGTGCCGACGCGGAACTCCTCCTCCACCGGCACCGCGAGCGGGTCGGTGTCGAGCGAGTCGTCCGGCGGCGCGGCGGGCAGTTCCGCGTCGAAGCGGCGCTGCACCTCCTCCAGCAGCGCGCCGATCCGTTCGGCCAGCACGGAGACCTGCTGCTTCTCGAGCTGCACGCTGACCGTCCGGACGTCCTCGGACGCCTGGAGGTAGAAGGTGCGCTCGCCGGGTTCCCCGACGGTCCCTGCGACGAACCGGTCGGGCTGGCGGAAGACGTGGATGACACGAGCCATGGCACCTTCGACAGTAAGCCACCCGGCCCGCGGCTCGCGAAGCCGTCCCCTGTTCGGCCGGACACGGCCCCTCAGCAGCACCGTCGGCACCGCGCGTTCACCTGCGACCCACGTGCGCCGGGCTTCCCGCCACCCGGCCGGGCTGTTCGCCGAACGCGAACACACCGCCGCGGGCTGCGGTCCCGATCACTCGCGGCCCGCTAGGCTCTGGCCACCCCACGATCCGGACCTCCGGACGGAGTCATGCCATGAGCACCCGTGAACGACACCGGCCGCGACGGCTGCGAGCGGGCGACTCGGTCGCCGTGGTCGCCCCCGCGGGCCCGGTGCCCGCCGACCAGCTCGACGCCGGGTTGCAGCTGCTGCGCGACTGGGACCTGCGGGTCGTGCCCGGCAAGCACGTGCGCGAACGCCACCCCCGGCTGCGCTACCTCGCGGGCGCCGACGCGGACCGCGCCGCGGACCTGCAGCGGGCCTGGTGCGATCCGGAGATCGACGGCGTGCTGTGCGCCCGCGGCGGCTACGGCTGCATGCGGGTCCTCGACCACCTCGACTGGACGGCGATGGCCGCCGCCGAGCACAAGGTGTTCGCCGGGTCCAGCGACGTGACCGCCCTGCACGACGCGTTCGGCGTGCGGCTCGGCGTCGCCACCGTGTTCGGGCCGATGATCGGCACCGGCGCCTTCATCGACGACGCGCCCGCCCGCGAGCACCTGCGCCGCACCCTGTTCACCCCGGAGTCGGTGACGATCCTGACCCGCGGCGGCGCGGAGGCGCTGGTGCCGGGCCGGGCGCGCGGCATCACCTACGGCGGCAACCTGTCGCTGCTGGCGGCCGGGCTCGGCGCTCCGGACGCGGCCCCGCCGCCGGTGCGCGGCATCGCACTGCTCGAAGACGTCGACGAGGACCCGTACCGGCTGGACCGGGCGCTGACGCAGCTGCTGCGCGCCGGGTGGTTCGACCGGGCCAGCGGGATCGCGCTCGGTTCGTGGAGCGGGTGCGGGCCGGTGGACGAGGTGCGGGCGGTGCTGCGGGACCTGCTCGGGGACCTCGGGATCCCGGTGCTGTGGGAACTGGGCTTCGGTCACTGCGCGGCGCAGCGCACCGTTCCGCTGGGCGTGGCCGCCGAACTCGACACCGCGGCGCAGCGGCTGAGCGTGCTGCAACCCGCGCTGCGCTGAGCGACGGCTCGCACCGGACGTCGGGTAGAACGGCGGCATGCGGGTTCGGGCGATCACTCCGGAGAAGCTGGCGGGCGAGCTCGCCGACGCCGTGGACGGCATGCGCCGCCGGTGGCTGCGGGTCGCGGTCGACGGGGCCGCCGCGGCGGGTACGGCGGGCTTCGCCGACGGGCTGGTGGAACCGCTGCGGGTGCGCGGGCGCGAGGTGGTGCGGGTGCGGATGGACCGGTACGTGCGGCCCGCTTCGCTGCGGTTCGAGCACGGCCGCGACGATCCGGATTCGTTCTACGAGAGCTGGTTCGACCTCGCCGGATTGCGCCGCGAAGTCCTCGATCCGCTCGCCGACGACGGCACCGGGCAGGTGCTGCCCGCGCTGTGGGACGCCGCGACCGACCGCTCCCCCCGGCTCGACCGGGTACGGCTGCCGGAGCGCGGGGTGGTGCTGGTGGACGGTCCGCTGCTGCTGGGCGCCGGGCTGCCGTTCGACCGCACGGTGCACCTGTGGCTGCCGGGCGCCTCGCTGGCGCGCCACACGCCCGAGCCCGAGCGCTGGACGCTGCCCGCCTTCGACCGCTACCACGCCGAGGTGGCCCCGGAACGCCTCGCCGACCACGTGATCCGCGTCGACCGCCCCGGCCACCCCGCCGTCGTCGATGCCTGGACCTGACCGACCGAGCGGACCGAACCCACCCAGTCCTTCCCTTTCCTGTCAGCGGCGATGCCGCTGTGAGCAGCAACCCAGCACGCAGCAGAACCACCCGCGGGTTCTCAGCGCTTTCCTCGCGAGGACAGCGTTTTCTCCTGTGGCGGAGCCACCGGTGAAAGCGATCCCGCAGCGAGGAAAGCGCTGAGGTTCCGCCACCCGACCGTTCACGGGAGTCGGGAACGGGAAGATCAAGCAGGACGGCGGTCCAGGGTGGGGACTGCTGCCAGGAGGGTCTTGGTGTAGTCGTGCCGCGGGTCGAGCAGCACCTGCTCGACGGTGCCGAGCTCCACGATCTCGCCCCGGTACATCACCGCGACCCGGTCGGCGATGTTCCACGCCAGCCCCAGATCGTGCGTGATGACCAAAGTGGACAGTCCACGTTCGACGCGCAACCGCAGCAGCAGCGCCAAGATCTCCCCGCGGACCGTCGCGTCCAGCGAGGCGACCGGCTCGTCCGCGACCAGCACCTGCGGTGCCAGCACCAGCGCCCCGGCGATCACCACCCGCTGCCGCTGCCCGCCGGAGAGCTCGTGCGGGAAGCGGGACAGGAACTTCGACGCGGGCCGCAGTTCGGCGGCCTCCAGCGCTTCGGCGACCTTCGCGGCCTCGTCGGCGACGTCGCCGTGGATGCGCAGGCCTTCGGCGACCGCTTCGTAGACGGTGTGGCGCGGGTTCAACGCCCCCGTCGGGTCCTGCAGGACCAGCTGCACGCGGCGCCGGTACGCGCGGAGCCCGGCGCTGCCGGTGGGCAGCGGTTCCCCGTCGAACAGCACTCGCCCGGTGGTGGGCTGCTGGAGGCCGAGCAGGGTGCGGGCCAGCGTCGTCTTCCCCGATCCGGACTGCCCGACGAGCGCGATGATCTCGTCCGCGCCGACCTCCAGGTCGACGCCGCGCACCGCCCGCACCGCCGCCCCGGAGCGCGCCGGGAACTCCACCGCCACGCCTTCGGCGGCCAGCAGCGCCGGGCCGGCAGGACGGGCCGCTTCGACGAGCCGGAACTTCGGGTCGCCGACGGTGGGGAACGCGTCGGCCAGCGCCCGGCTGTGCTCGTGCCGCGGCGCGCCCATCACCTGCTTCGACGACCCGTGCTCGACGATGCGGCCCTCGTGCATGACCGCGATCCGCGCGCAGCTCGCCGCCAGCACCGACAGGTCGTGGCTGATCATGAGCAGCGCGATGCCGCGTTCGGCGACCAGCCTGCCCAGCAGCGCCAGCACCTGCGCCTGCACCACCACGTCCAGCGCGGTCGTCGGCTCGTCGGCGATGATCAGGCGGGGGTCGCAGGCGAGCGCCATCGCGATCATCACGCGCTGCTTCTGCCCGCCGGAGAGCTCGTGCGGGTAGGCGTCGGCGCGGTCGGCGGGCAGTTCCACCGATTCCAGCAGCTCCGCCACCCGCCCGCGCAGGTCACCGGTGGCGGTGCCGTGCAGCCGCATCGGTTCGGCGATCTGCGCGCCGACGGTGCGGACCGGGTTCAGCGCGTGCATCGCGCCCTGGAACACGACGGAGGCGGTGGACCAGCGGGCGGCGCGCATCCGGCCGAAGGACAGGCCGCGCACGTCCTCCCCGTCCAGCAGCACCTCCCCGTCGAGCACCGCCGAGCGCGGCAGCAGCCGCAGCACCGACATCGCCAGCGTCGTCTTGCCGCACCCGGATTCCCCGGCCAGTCCGAGGGTGTCGCCGGGTTCCAGGCTCAGGTCCACGTCGTGCACCGCGGGCACCAGGCCGTCGGTGCCCCGGTAGGAGATGGACGTGCCGCGCAGCGTCAGGATCGGGCTCATCGATTCCCCCGCAACCTCGGGTTGAACACCGCTTCCATCGCCCGGCCGCACAGCGTGAAGCTCAGCACCACCAGCACGATTCCCACGCCGGGCGGCAGCAGGTACCACCAGGCGCCACCGGTGACGGCCCCGGTGTCCATCGCGGACTTGAGCATCGAGCCCCAGGACACCCGGCTCGGGTCGCCGAGGCCGAGGAACGACAGGGTGGACTCCATGATGATCGCGCTGGCCACCGACAGCGTGGTGTTCGCGAACACCAGCGGCAGCACCGCGGGCAGCACGTGCCTGCCGATGACGTGCCGGTTCCCGCCGCCGAGCACCTGGGCGCGCTCGATGTAGGGCCGGGCCTCCACGGTGAGGGTCTGCGCCCGCACCAGGCGCGCGGTGGTGGGCCACGAGGTCACGCCGATGGCCAGCACGATCGTGCCGAGCCCCCGGGACAGCACGGTGGACAGCGCGATCGCCAGCACCAGCGCGGGCAGCACCAGGAAGAAGTCGGTGAACCGCATCAGCAGCGCGTCGGTCCAGCCGCCGAAGTGCGCGGCGAGCACGCCCACCACGGTGCCGATCACCACCGACAGCACCGCCGCGGCGAGCCCCACCAGCAGCGAGACCCGAGCGCCCCACCAGGTCAGCAGCAGCACCGAACGCCCGGACTCGTCGGTGCCGAGCCAGGCCGAACCGCTCGGCGGCTGCAGCGCCTCCCCGGTCACCTTGGTGACGTCGAGCCCGGTCTGGTCGGTGAGCAGCGGTGCCAGCAGCGCCAGCGCCGCGATGAGCACCAGCAGCACCAGCCCGACGAGCCCGCCGCGGTCGGCGCGGAACACCCGCCACGACTCGCCCGCCGCCGCCCGCCGCCGCGCTCGCACCAGCCGGGCCGCGTCCCGTTCCGGCGGGGTCACCGGTTCGGTGGCCGTCATGCCGCACGCACCCGCGGGTCCAAGACCCGGTAGAGCAGGTCCGCCACCACGTTCATCACGATCACGCTCTCGGCCAGCACGATGAACGTGCCCTGCAGCAGCGGCAGGTCGGGCACGCGCAGCGCTTCGAAGGTCAGCAGGCCCAAGCCGGGCCACGAGTACACCGTCTCCACCGTGATCGCGCCGCCGACGACCAGCCCGAGGTGCAGGAAGATCAACGTCACGGTGGGCAGCAGCGCGTTCGGCACCGCGTGCCTGCGCCGCACCAGGTCTTCGCGCAGGCCCTTCGCGCGCGCGGTGGTGAGGTAGTCGGCGCCCATCTCCTCCAGCAGCGAGGAGCGCATCACCATCAGGTACTGCGCGTAGATCACCGCGACCATGGTCAGCGCGGGCAGCACCAGGTGCCGCGCCACGTCCAGCACCTGCGAGATCAGCACCGGCGGCGTGTCCGGCGAGACCATGCCGCCGACGGGGAACAGCCCCGGGATCGGCCCCACCCCGACGCCGAACACCATGAGCACGATCAGCCCGAGCCAGAACGTCGGCACCGACCACAGGGTGAGCGCGACGGAGGTGGAGGCCTTGTCGAACGCGCTGCCGTGCCGCCACGCCGCCCGGGTGCCCATCCACAACCCGAGCGCGACGGCCAGCACGGTCGCGGTGCCCACCAGCAGCACCGTCGGGCCGAACCGCTCGCCGATCAGCTCCGCCACCGGCCTGCTGTAGGTGTAGGAGGTGCCGAGGTCACCGCGCACCAGCGCGCCGAGGTAGTCGACGAACTGCTTCCACAGCGGCTGGTCGAGCCCGAGCCGCTGCCGCAGCTGCTCCAGCTGTTCGGCGGACACGGGCGCACCGCGCGTCATGGTGCGCACCGGGTCGCCGGGCAGCACCCGGAACAGGAAGAACCCGAGCACCGCCACCAGGAACACGCTCACCAGCCCGCCGCCGAGCTTGCGCGCCAGGTACCCGGGCCAGCCCCCGCCGGCGCGGCCCCGGGCCGCCTGGTCCCCGGCTTCGACCGTCAAGTCGGCCATGCCTCACTCCCGTTCGTCGACGGTGGCCCGCCGGTGCCGCGCCACCAGCAGGCCCACCGCGCCCGCGACGAGCACCACGCCGGCCAGCACCAGCAGGGTGGTGCGGTCGTCGGCGGCCCGCGAGGTCGTAGCGGCCGCGGTGGGCCGCGCCCCGTAGTAGCCCCAGTAGCCCTGCTGCCCGGTGATCACGCCGCCGTCGGCGGGTTGCGCGGTGAACCCGCTGAACCGGTCGGAGCGGTAGGCCTCCAGCGAGTTCTGGTAGTACAGCACCGATGCGGACGCCTGCTCGTAGAACCGCGCCTGGGCCTGCTGCACCAGCTCGATCCGCTTCGCCGGGTCGAACTCCCCGAGCTGCTTCGCGTAGCTGTCGTCGTAGGCCGGGTCGCACAGGAACGAGTCGGGCGTGCCGCCGCCTTCCGGGGTGGGCCGGGAGGCGCAGGTCTGCAGCCGCAGCACGTAGTCCGGGTCCGGGTTCGCCGACCAGCCGGAGATGGCCAGGTCGAAGTCCCCGGCGGTGGTGCGGTCGTTGACCTGGTTGTCCGAGACGGGTTCGAGCCGCACGCGGATGCCGACGTCGGCGAGCCAGCGCTTCACGAACTCCCCGACCTGCGCGTCGGCGGAGGCGCTGGCGTGCAGCATGAACCGCAGCTCCAGCGGCTGCCCCTGCGGGGTGCGGCGGACGCCGTCGGGGCCGCGCCGGTAGCCGGCCGCGTCGAGCTGCCGGTTCGCCTCGGCCAGGTCGAACTCGCGGGGCCGCGGCGGGTTCCAGTGGTAGTCGTCGAAGATCGGCGGGAGGTAGCCGCCGCCGACCTGCCCGTAGCCGTTGAGCACCCGCTCGACCAGTGCTTCCTTGTCCACGGCGTGGTCGATGGCCCGGCGCACCCGGACGTCGCGCAGCGCCGGGTGCCCGCTGCCGATGGGGTCGCCCGCGCTGTCGGCCGCACCCGGGTTGATCAGCATCTCGAAGAACCGCCGGCCCTGACCGCGCACCTGCGCGATGTCGCGTTCCCCGGCGAGCGCGTCGAACTGGGCGGGGGTGAGCCGCTGGGCGACGTCCACGTCGCCCTTGCGCAGCGCTTGCACCGAGGCGTCGGTGTTCTTGAACTGCACGAACTGCAGCTCGGAGACCTTCGGCGGCCCGCGCCAGAACTCCCGGTTGGCGCGCAGCGTCGCGTACTGCTCCGGTTCGTACTCGGTGAGCACGAACGGGCCGGACCCGACCACCGGCATCCGGTCGTTGGCGAACCCGGCGACGTCGGGGATCCCGGACCACACGTGCTCGGGCACGATCGGCACGTCGATCGCCAGCATCGTGGCCTGCGGCGTCTTGGTGCGGACCACCAGGGTCCGCTCGTCGGGCGCGGCGACCGAGGCGAAGTTCTCCACGAAGTTGCCGTTCGCGGTGGCCGCCGCCGGATCCCGCATCATCCGGTCGTAGGTGTAGGCGGCGTCGCGGGCGGTGACCGGCTGCCCGTCGGTCCACCGCACGCCGTCCCGGATGCGGAAGGTCCAGGTCAGCCGGTCCGGGGAGGTCTCCCAGCTCTCCGCGAGCTCGGGGATGGCCGAGAAGTCCTCGGGGCTGTAGGTCGTCAGCGTGGGGTAGATCAGCCGGAACAGGTCGGTGGCGGCCAGCGAGTACCCGAGGAACGGGTTGAGCGAGTCGATCTGCTGCGGCACCGCGACCCGCAGCCGGGCCTCGCCCTGCTCGGCGGGCGCCGCGATGGCCGCGTTCGGCACGAGCAGGCCACCCAGGACGAGCAGCGCGACGAGCAGTCTCCGCCCCACGATGCACCCCACCCTTCTCCAGAAGTGAGGAGAAAGAACCATCCCCGGGTGCGGTTAGTCAATGCTCCACGAGCCGTGCCGCAGGCCAGGTCACGGAGTGTGTACCCAACCGTTACGCGGTACCGGATCGGCCCGCGCCCACCCGCACGATCAGGTGTCGCCCCAGCGGGCCTGCTGCCACTGCACCGCGTCCGGCCGGGAGCCGTCGACGACGTAGCCGAGCAGCCCCGCGCGCAGGTCGCGGAACGGCAGCACCGAGTCCTTCGGGAACAGCAGCGCGCTGCCCGCGTCGAACCGGAGCTTCGGCGCGTCCGCCAGCGGCGCCGGGTTGCAGGTGTGCCACGAGGTGAGGTCGCCTTCCTCGGACTCCTCGGTGTAGTTGAGCACCCCGACCTCGGCGTCCGCGTCGGTCACGATCCGCAGCTGCTGGTAGGGCCCGGCGATCTCGTCGCTCTCGTACGGCCGGTCCCACACGTACAGGTGCGCGGCCCGGCCCGCCGTCGGCGGCCGCAGCACCTTCTCCACCAGGGACGCCTTGTCGTCGCTGGTCGTGGCGTAGTGGCGTTCGCCGTCCACGACGGCGGTGGCGACGGTGACGCCCAGCTCGGTGTTGCGCGCGCCCACCGCCTCCGAGCGCAGCGCGTCCAGGCACTCCCGCGCCTCCCGCAGGGCCTTGATCGCGGCGCCCTGGTGCAGCACCAGCTCGCCCCAGTACGGGTGGCCGTGGATCTTGTTGAGCTCGCCGTAGACGGCGCCGGTGGCCTCGATCAGCTTGTCCACCTGGTCCAGCGGAACGTCGGAGAGGCGGGCGAACACGACCGCCAAGGGTTCGACCGGGCCGTCTTGCAGAGGCGGATTCGACATGCCTTCGTTGCACCCCACGGGAGTCGATTCTGCTGGTCTCGCATGGACACGCCGCGAGCAATGATGCCAACCCGCTCGGCGCCCGCGGACAGCGGTACCGGGAGAACGAAGACTACCTGTCGTGATCTTGCCACTGCGCAGCGCGGCCACCTGGGGCGGAACCCCAGCTCACCGGACCGGAACGACGAAGCGGACCGCTCGTCCCGCGAGGGGGAGGAACGGCCCGCGCAGCACCTCGGAACTCGCCACCCGGCGAGCGGGACGGGTTCCGCGGCGGGGCCGGTTCGCGGCGGGAGCGGTCAGCTCGCCTGCCCGCGCAGCAGGCCGTCCGCCGGCTCCGCGTCCACCGCCATCCCCAGCAGCGAGCGCCCCAGCTCGTCGGGATCGCCGAACCCGATCCGCCCCACCACGTCGTCCGGCAGGCTCAGCATGGACATCGCCACGCCCATCATCCCGGCCTCCAGCAGCCCGCCGCCGCGCGCGGAGATCGGTTCGCCGACCGCGGCGTGCAGGGTGACCGCCGAATCGACCCCCGCCAGGGTCATCTCACCGAGCGCCGAGCGCACCTGCGGGTTCCGCACGCCTTCCAGCTGGAGCTCGAACAGCGCCAGGAACTGCGAGCGCGCCGCGCCCGCCATCCGCCGCAGCATCGCCAGGTACAGCGCCCGCACGTCGTCCGCGGACACGCCCTCCGGCATGTTCTCCCGCAGCCGCCGCATCGCCGCGGTCTGCTGATCGGCCATCCGCCGGGCGATCGCCACGTACAGGGAATCCCGGTTCGGGTGGTAGTTCTTGGTGGTGCCTTCGGGGAAGCCCGCCTCGCGGTCCACGGCCCGATGGGTCAGGCCGCGGCCCCCGTCCCTCGCCAGCACCTCGATCGCGGCGTCGGCGAGCTGGACCCGACGATTCCTACGCTGCGGCATGCATCCCCTGTTGATCTTGCGCTTGTTGATCTTGCGTCGGCCCGTGCGTGCAGCGGCGCCCGTCCCGCGACCGACACCGCAGAGTAATCATTGTAGCGCGGGAGTGATCACCGCACCGCGATCAACACGGCGCCGCCCGCGGGCCGCTCCTCGGTTGCCAGCACCCGCGCCATTGGTATAGACCGGCAGGGTTCCGCAGTTCGCACCCAGGAGTCCGCGCATGCCCGACAATCCCGGCACCGGCCGCCCCGAGGCCACCTCGACCGCCACGCCCCCACCGGAACCGACACGAGCCGTGACCGGCCCGCACCACGCCGAACCGACCCTCGCGCACCTGCGCGCCATCGGCGAGCACAACGCGGCGGCGCTGCGCGGGGCGGCCGAAGCGCTGCTCGACTGCGTGCGCGCGGACGGCCTCGTGTTCACCGCGGGCGCCGGCCACTCCCTCGCCGGGGTGATGGAGTCGTTCTACCGCGCGGGCGGGCTGGCCGCGGTGCGTCCGCTGTACCACCCCGATCTGCTTCCGCTGCACGGCGCGGTGGCCTCCACGAACACCGAACGCACCAGCGGGCTCGCCCGCGAGGTCCTCGCCGAAGCGGGGTTCCGCGGCGGGCGGGACGCGTTGGTCGTGTTCTCCAACTCCGGGGTGAACCCGTACCCGGTGGAGCTGGCGGTCGCCGCGGCCGAAGCCGGCTCGGTGGTCGTCGCGATCACCTCGCCGCTGGCCTCCGCCGACGCCCCGCTGCGCGCGGGCACCACGCTCGCCGCCCAAGCGGGGATCGTGCTGGACACGCTGGTGCCGGGCGGTGACGCCAGCTACCCGGTGGCGGAACCGGTGACCGCGCCGCTGTCCTCGCTGTCCAACGCCTACCTGTGGAACATGCTGCTGGTGGAGCTGCACGACGCCGCGCAGCGGGCGGAGGTGCCGCTGCCGGTGTGGCGCAGCGCCAACACCGTCGGCGGCGACGAGGCGAACAAGGCGAACCTGCAGCACTACGGAGCCCGGGTCCCCGGACTCGTCTGACCCGCAGGAACGAACCGGGGGGGGTCCCGCGATGCGGAAACCGGCCCCGGTTCGGAAGAGCTCCCGATGTATGTGGGGATCTCGGCGCTCGCGCCCCGAGCCCGAAGGCCCCGGGGCCGAGAACGCGCTACCGCTCAGCCGGAGCCGAGCATGCCGGAGATCCGGCGGATCTGCGCCGCCCGCTCCGCCGCCAGCTGCTGCTCCGGGTCCACGGCCTCGTCGGCCTGGGCCAGCAACGCCAGCGTTTCGCGGACCGCCCCTTCCGGCGGTGCGCTCAGCGCCTCCACCAGCCGGTCCACCTCCGCGTCGAGCTCGTCGGCCACGACGACCGAGTTGGCCAGGCCGATCCGCAGCGCCTCCGCGGCCGGGACGTCCCGCCCGCTCACGCAGATCTCCACGGCACGCGCGTAACCCACCGCGCGCACCAGCGGCAAGGTGCCGCCGAGGTCCGGGACCAGCCCCAGCCCGGTCTCGGCCATCCGCAGCGAAGCGTCTTCGGTCAGCACTCGCAGGTCGCAGGCCAGGGCGAGCTGGAAGCCCGCGCCGATGGCGTGCCCGTGCACGGCCGCGATGGTCACCCGGTCGGGTTCCCGCAGCCAGCTGAACCCCTGCTGGAACGTGGCGATCGCGGCGTCGGCCTCTTCGGTGGGGCGCTGCCCCAGCGAGACCAGGCCGGGTTCGCCGTCCACCTCGTCGGCCCCGAACAGCCGCCGGTCCAGCCCCGCGGAGAACGCGCGCCCCCGCCCGCGCACCACCACGACCCGGACCTCCGGGTCGAGGGACTGTCCGATTTCGCGCAGCGCCGCCCAGGTGGCCGGCGTCTGCGCGTTCAACTTGTCCGGGCGATCAAGTGTGATGGTGGCGCGCCGCCCCTGGACCGTGAGCCCCACACCGCCACGGTCCAGAAGGTCGGCGTCCATCCTCGACTGCTCCAAGCGGGCCTCCATCAGTTCTGCGTTGACCGGACAGGAACCGCGCAAGACGTTACCCGCCGGTCGAAAACGGACCGCATGGAACCGATCATGCCCGCCGGGTCACTTCTTCTTGGTCCGCGTCGCACCCCCACGTCCGCGCAGCTGCACCCCGGACTCGCTGAGGACTCGGTGCACGAACCCGTAGGAACGGCCGGTCGCCTCGGCGAGAGCGCGAATGCTCGCACCCTTCTCGTATTTCTTCTTCAGGTCACTGGCAAGCTTGTCCCGGGCGCTCCCTGTAATTCGCGCACCCTTCTTCAGGTCAGCCACAGTGTCCCCGCCTTCCCTCCGAACAGGTCGGGCCGCTCGCGACCCCTGTCGTCGCAATGATCGAACAGGACGGCCGTAAACGCCAGGCGATCATGCAAAAAGATCGCCCAACGGTTGAGATCGATAGGCTGCGATCACCGGAATGCGCTCGACCGTTCGGTCTAGCCAACTCGGGACATCCGGCGGTGAGGATCGCCATCCCACGACGTTTTTGCTGGTCAGAGCGTGATGACTGTGCGCCCCCCCCGGGGGGGCCCGGGGGGGGGGGGCGCCCCGGGGGGGGGGGGGGCGCGGGGCGGGGGGGGTTAGGGGGGGGGGGGGGGAAAACACACAACGGGGGGGGG
>NZ_JAIUKB010000083.1:0-40839 GCF_020176785.1 Saccharopolyspora sp. 6V
CCCGGGCGCCCCCCGGGGGGGGCGCCCCCCCCCCCCCTCTTTTTTTGGGGGGGCCCGCGGGGGGGGGGGCGCCCCCCGGGGGCGGGGGGGGGGGGGGGGGGGCCCCGGGGGCCCCGCGGCGGACCGTGACGCGTTGCGGAAAGGTCGTGGTGGGAAAAACCACTCGTCAGGCGAGTTGCACTAGCTCCAAGTAATCAGCCGACCAGTGGTCCTCGGTCCCGTCGGGCAACAGGATCACCCGTTCCGGCTCGAGTGCTTCCACGGCTCCTGGATCGTGCGTGACCAGGACCACCGCTCCGGTGAAACTGCGCAGCGCGTCGAGGACCTGCTCGCGGCTCGCGGGGTCCAGGTTGTTCGTCGGCTCGTCCAGCAGCAGCACGTTCGCGGCGCTGGAGACGAGGCCCGCCAACGCCAACCGCGTCTTCTCGCCACCGGAGAGGGTGCCCGCGGGCTGCTCCAGCTGTTCGCCGCGGAACAGGAACGCGCCGAGCAGGGTGCGCAGCTGCTGTTCCGGGGTGTCCGGGGCGGCGCTGCGGATGTTCGCCCACACGCTCGCGTCGTGGTCGAGGGTCTCGTGCTCCTGCGCGTAGTAGCCGACGCGCAGGCCGTGCCCGGGTTCCATGGCACCCGCGTCCGGTTCCTCCATGCCGCCGAGCAGCCGCAGCAGCGTGGTCTTGCCCGCGCCGTTGAGACCGAGGACCACGACCTTCGCCCCGCGGTCCACCGCCAGGTCCACGCCGCTGAAGATCTCCAGCGAGCCGTAGGACTTCGACAACCCGCTCGCGGTGAGCGGGACGCGCCCGCAGGGCGCCGGGTCGGGGAAGCGGATCTTGGCGACCTTGTCGTCGACCTTCTCCTCTTCCAGGTCGTTGACGAGCTTCTCCGCGCGGCGGGCCATGTTCTGCGCGGCGACGGCCTTGGTCGCCTTGGCGCGCATCTTGTCGGCCTGCGCCATCAGCGTGGAGGCCTTCTTCTCGGCGTTGGCGCGTTCGCGGCGGCGGCGCTTCTCATCGGCGGCCCGCGCCTCCTGGTAGCGCTTCCAGTCCATGTTGTAGACGTCGGCCTCGCCGCGGACCGCGTCGAGGAACCACACCTTGTTCACCACGTCGGCCAGCAGGTCCACGTCGTGGCTGATCACCACGAGCCCGCCGTCGTGCGAGCGGAGGAATTCGCGCAGCCAGTTGATCGAGTCCGCGTCGAGGTGGTTCGTCGGCTCGTCCAGCAGCAGGGTCGTCGCCGAACGGCCGCCGGGCCCCGCCTCGGAGGCGGCGAACAGGATGCGGGCGAGCTCGACGCGCCTGCGCTGACCACCGGAGAGGGTGCGCAGCGGCTGGGACAGGATGCGGTCCGCCAGCCCGAGGTTCGAGCAGATCCGCCCGGCCTCGCTCTCGGCCGCGTAGCCCCCGCGGGCGCCGAAGCGCTCCTCCAGCTTGCCGTAGCGGTTGATCGCCTTGTCCCGCTTCCGGTCGTCGGCGAACTCGGCCATCTCGGTCTGCGCCTTCTCCATGTCGCGCAGCAGCTGGTCGAGGCCGCGGGCGGAGAGCACCCGGTCCTTCGCGGTCACCGACAGGTCGCCCTCGCGGGGGTCCTGCGGGAGGTAGCCGAGTTCGCCGCGTCGGACGAGCTCCCCGGCGTAGGGCTCGCCCTCACCGGCGAGCACCCGCAGCGTCGTCGTCTTGCCCGCGCCGTTGCGGCCGACCAGGCCGATCCGGTCGCCCGGCTGGACGCGCAACGTGGCGCCGGAGAGCAGGATGCGCGAACCCGCGCGCAGTTCTAGGCCCGAGGCAGAGATCAAGGAAGGCTCCGAAGACGTAGTGGTCGAGCGAGATCACGGGGACGCCCGCCGCAGGCCGGTCCGGTCACTGGGTTCGACGGGCCGAGGGCACCGCGGCTAATCGGCGGAGACCGTCGTGCGCGGCCCCCGCAGGCGGAGCTCCGCCGCGCACCTGTTCGTCGCGCGCTTGCTCACCACGTGCCCAGTGTAGCGGCCGGTCCCGCGGCTCCGGCGCGCACTCCGCACCCCGGCGACGGGACGCGACCGGCCGGTCACGGTTCGCGGACGTGGACCTCGACGGCGGTGGCGCGTTCGGCGGCGTCGTCGAGGATGGAACGTCGTGGTTCCGGGACGTCGAGCACCCGCGGTTCCGCGGTGGCCAGGAACTCCCGCAGCCGCGGTTCGGCGCGCAGCGCCTCCAGCGCCCGCCGGTCACCGCCGAGCACCAGCGCGTCCAGCCGGTCGCGCTCCGGCAGCAGCACCCGCGCCACGTCGGCCGCGCCCGACTCCAGCGAGCGCCGGGCCTGGCCCTCGCGGCGGCGGGCGAAGCGCTGCTGGGACTGGCCGCCCGCCTTGTTCCGGCCGTGCACCAGGTGCCGGTCGGTGTGGGAGACCTCGACGGTGCCGCCGCGGGCGATGCCGACGCTGTGCGCGCCGAGGCGCACCAGCACCAACCCGATCCGTCGCGGCGTGCGCGCGTGCTCCACCAGCGGTCGCACCGCGAGGCCGGGGCGTTCGCCGTGCGGCCCCGGCCGGTCCGCGAACGCGACCGCGACCCGCGCGGTGGCGCCCTCGGCGGCGGTGACCACGACCTCGCGCGGGGCGAGCTCGGTGCGCTCCGCCCCGCCGTGGCGGGTGGCGAAGCGCTCGAACCAGCCGGCCAGCCGTTCCGGCGGCACCGCCGCCGCCCGGCCGCCCCCGGCGAGTTCCCTGCTGCGCATGCCCCCATCCCAGCACGCGCGGGCTTCCCGGCGCGAGGACGTTCGGCGCAGCCGGGGGCTCCGCTCGCCCGAGCCACCGCTGCGGCGATCGGCAGCCCGTTGACGTGCACCGACCCGAGTGCGGATGATCTGGATCACATCGATCGGGAGGTGCGCCGGGATGACCGCTCCCCCTTCCAGCGCGCGGCGGGTCGCGTTCGCCGGGCTGATCGGCACCACCATCGAATGGTTCGACTTCTTCATCTACGGCACCGCCGCCGCGCTGGTGTTCAACCGGTTGTTCTTCCCCGAGTTCGAACCGCTGCTCGGCACCCTCGCCTCGTTCGCGACCTTCGCCGTCGGGTTCGTCGCGCGGCCGCTGGGCGGGGTGCTGTTCGCGCACCACGGGGACCGGCACGGGCGGAAACCGGTGCTGGTCGCGTCGCTGCTGCTGATGGGCGTGGCGACGGTGCTGATCGGGGTGCTGCCGACCTACGGGACCATCGGCGTCGCCGCTCCGCTGCTGCTGGCGGTGCTGCGGTTCGCGCAGGGCATCGGCGTCGGCGGCGAGTGGGGCGGGGCCGCGCTGATGGCGGTGGAGCACGCGCCGCCGCACCGGCGCGGCTTCTACGGCAGCTGGCCGCAGATCGGGGTGCCCGCCGGGCTGCTGCTGGGCAACCTCGTGTTCGCCGCGCTGTCCGCCGGGCTCGACGAGGCCGCGTTCCTGACCTGGGGCTGGCGGGTTCCGTTCCTGTGCAGCGGGGTGCTGATCGGCGTCGGCCTGCTCATCCGGCTGCGGATCAGCGAGAGCCCCGTGTTCCAGCAGGCCGCCCGCGAGCAGCCGCGGACCCGGGCACCGGTGCTCGACGTGCTGCGCGAGCACCCGCGGACCGTGGCGCTGGCCGCGGGCTCGTTCCTCGCCACCAACGCCACCTTCTACGTGGGCACCACCTGGATCGTGGCGTACGCGACGAGTTCGCTGGGCTACGAGCGCACCACCGTCCTCGGCGCCAACGCGCTGCTGAGCTTCGCCGACATCCCGCTGATGCTGGCGTTCGGGCTGCTCTCCGACCGCATCGGGCGGCGCGGGATGTCGATGGCGGGCATGGCGGGGCTGGCGGTGTTCGCGGTGCCGTACTTCCTGCTCGTCGACAGCGGCTCGATCGGCCTGTTCCTGCTGGGCGGCGTAGTGGTGCAGCTGTGCCGGACCGCGGTGTACGGGCCGCAGTCGGCGTACTTCGCGGAGCTGTTCAGCACCCGGTTCCGCTACAGCGGCGCGTCGCTGGCCTACCAGCTGGCGGCGATCTTCGGCGGCGGGCTGGCGCCGATGATCTGCACCGCGCTGTACGGGTGGACCGGCTCGTCGATGGCGATCGCCGGGTACGTGATCGCGGTGTGCCTGATCTCGCTGGGTTCCGGCTACCTGCTCACCGAGACCTACCGGCGCACCCTCACCGAGGCACCGCCGACCGGCTGAGCACCGGTAGCTCCACTCCCCTGCGCCGGGACCCCGCGCGGCGGGAACGGGGATCCCTCAGATGGAGATCTCCGAGAACAGCCGGGTGGTCCTGCCGGAGAGCGCTTCGAGGAGGGACGCGGCCTGGTCGTCGGTCAGCGAGGCCACGAAGTCGATCACCGCGCGGCCACGGGCCCACCGCTCCAGGTCCGCCGCGCCGAGCTCGTGGCCGCCGGTCGACAGCGCGATCGGATCGCTCCCGCGCAGCTCCGCGAACTCCGCGCGGGCCCGTTCGAACAGGTCCCGCAGCCGGTGCGGCAGCCGCGCGGCCTCGCTGCGGTCGATCAGCCACGAGTCGAGCGCGGTCACCAGCTTCGTCAGCAACCGGTCCTGGCCGCGCTGGTGCAGCGCCAGGTCGGGGCGTTGCAGCACGAAGCGGCGGTGCACGAACTTGAGCACCTGCACCTCGTGCCACTGCTCCGGTGCCAGCGACACGTGCCCGGAGCGCACCGTCGGCGTCCGCTCCACCCGCACGCCCTCCACCAGCCGCCGCGTCCACTCACCGGAGAACACCGCGACCGCCTGCTCGGCCTGTTTGGAGCGGTCGAACGGCGCCTGGAGCAGCTTCGCGACCAGCTCGTCGAGCACCCGCTTCACCGCGTCCGTGAACGCCGCGTCCGAGGCGATCCAGGAGTCCTTCGCGTGCAGCCTGCGCCGCAGCCGCTCCAGCGACCGGCCCGGCAGGTGCTCGGTGCCCGCGAGGTCCGCGTCGCCCAGCTTCGCCAGCTCCACCTGGTGCGCCAGCCATTCGGTGAGCTCGTTGGACACGGTGGTGTGCTGCAGGATGCCGACCCGGTGGAAGTCCTCCAGGTCGTGGATCGCGTAGGCGATGTCGTCGGCGGTGTCCATCACCGAGGCCTCGACGGTCTGCTGCCAGCTCTCGATGCGGCCGCGGAACACCGACCGGCAGTCCCGCATGTCCTCCAGCTCGGTGACGTAGCAGGAGAACTTCGCCGAGCCGGTGCCCGGCGCCTCGTCGGGCTCCGACGCGCCCCGCGGCGGGACCCGCAGGTCGCGCGGGTGCGGCGACGGGCGGTGCCGCCGGGTCCACGGGTACTTCAGCAGCGCGGCGCGCACCGCGGCCGTGAGGTCCAGACCGTCCCCGGCCCCACCCGGGTCGCCGCGCACGTCGATCGAACTCACGATCCGGAAGGACTGCGCGTTGCCCTCGAAACCGTCCACGAGCCCGAAGTCCTGGCGCGCGATCCGGTCCAGCACCGTCTCCCCGAGGTGTCCGAACGGCGGGTGCCCCAGGTCGTGCCCCAGCCCGGCGGCCTCCACCACGTCCAGGTCGCAGCCGCCGAGCTCGTCCATCACCGCCGCCGCGTCCGGATCGGCGCACAACCGCTCGCCGATGGCTCGCGCCACCTGGGCCACCTTCAAGCTGTGCGTGAGCCGGTTGTGCAGCAGCATCCCCGACCCGCTGGGCGTCACGACCTGCGTGACACCGCCGAGGCGGGCGAAGAACGCGGAGCTCGACACCCGGTCCCGGTCGGCCCGGAACGGGCTGGCCGCCAGGTCGGAGGCCGGGCGTCCGGCGCGGACTGCGTCGCTGCGGCGGGAGGTTCGCTCGACCGGAGGTTCGGTTCGCATGCCCGCACGTTACTGCGTGCCTCCCCGCTGCCGGGGAAGCGTTCGGACGGCGCCACCGCGGAACCACCGGAACCCGCGGCGCGTGGTCGAAGCCGCCCCGGCCGAGCGGCGGCACCCGCACCGGTCGTGATCTGATGCCACCGTGGTGGACGTGCTCATCGTGGGGGCGGGGCCGGCCGGACGGGCGGTGGCCGCGGCCTGCGCCGACACCGGACTGGACACGACCGTGGTGGATCCGGCGCCGCGGCGCGGCTGGGGGCACACCTACGGCTCCTGGGTCGACGAACTGCCCGCGTCGGTCCCGCGCGAGGCGCTCGCCGCCGTGACCGGCTCGATGCTGGCCTACGGCACCGCGCGCCACGAACTGGACCGGCCCTACGCCGTGCTGGACAACACCGCGCTGTGGAAGCACCTGTGGCGACCCGACGTGCAGGACGTGACGGGCCGCGTGGTGGGCGCCGAGCACGGCCCGACCGGATCGACGGTGCACCTCAAGGACGGCAGGCGGCTCGCCGCGGCCCTCGTCGTCGACGCCTCCGGCGCGGCGCGGGTGCTCTCCGGCGGCCGCCCGGCGCGGACCGCGGCCCAGCAGTCCGCGGTGGGCGTGGTGCTGGACTCGGCCGCGGCCGAACCGCTGTGCCCGCCGGGGTCCGGGGTGTTCATGGACTGGCGGTCCGCGCCCGACACCCGCGGCGGCTGGCCGACCTTCCTGTACTGCGTGCGGCTCGGCGGCGGCGCGGTGCTGCTGGAGGAGACCTCGCTGGCGCGGCGGCCGTCGCTGCCGCTGGCGCTGCTGCGCCGCCGGCTGCACGGCAGGCTCGCGGCGGCGGGCATCGAGGTGCCCGACGGGGCCGTCGAGGAGCGGGTGCGGTTCCCGGTGGACGACCCGGTGCCGATGCCGGGCCGGGTCGTGGCCTTCGGCGCCTCCGGTGGCCTGGTGCACCCGGCCAGCGGGTTCAGCGTGGCCGCCGCGCTGCGGCAGGCGCCGTGGCTGGCGGGAGCGCTCAGCGCGGGCCTGAGCGCGGGTCCGGCGAAGGCGTCGAAGGCGGCCTGGGCGATCTCCTGGCCGCCGCGCGCGGTCGCGGTGCACGGGCTGCGCAGACGGGCGCTGCGCGCGTTGCTGGCGTTCCCGCCGGAACTGGTGCCCGAGTTCTTCGACGTGTTCTTCTCGCTGCCCGACGCCGACCAGGCCGTGTTCCTCGCGGCGGACCACGACCCCGCCCGGACGGCGGCGGTGATGACGGCGCTGTTCCGCCGCTCCCCCTGGTCCGTCCGGCGTAGGCTCGTGACCGGCGGATTCGGCCCCGGAGGCGGCGAGGCGCAGCACGGCTTCGGCGGTCTCTGAGCGGTACCGCACGCCACGACCCGCACGTCAGGACGCTGTGTCGGTTCCCACAGCGGGTGGGCGAGCTGGGTGCCCGAGGACGGTTCGTCGCGCTAGGTTGGCGTCCGGCAACCCCCCGTCCCCAGACGAGGAGCAGCTGAGATGTCGGTGAACAGGTCGTGAACCCGCTCGATGGAGAGCCATGAGTGCAGGCAGCATCGACCCCGTGCTCGCGCTGGTCAACGAAGTGCGCTTCGCGTTCCAGCCCCTGATCAACGTCAAGACCGGTGCCATCGTGGCGGTGGAGGCCCTCGCCCGGCCCACCGGTGGGGACGTGCACGACCTGTTCCGGGAAGCGGCCCGGCACCGCAGGCTCACCGAGCTCGACGTCGAGCTGGCGCGCAGCGCCGTGACCGCGGCCGCCGACCACGAGACGCTGTTACCGCTGCACCTCAACCTCTTCGGCGGCACCCTCACCCACGACCTGCCCCGCATCGAACGGCTGCGGGAGCGGTTGCACGAGGTGGGCCGCCGCGAGCACGAGGTGACCTTGGAGATCGGCCCGCCGTTCGCCCGCCTCGACCCGGGCCAGCTGGTGGAGGGCGTGCAGGCGCTCAAGGCCGACGGCTTCCAGATCGCGGGGGACGGCGTCGGCGACGGTGACGTGCCGCTGGCGCTCATCGCCGACATGGAACCGGGCATGGTGAAGCTGGACCGGGGCGTGGTGAGCGGCCTGCCGGATTCGGCGGCGCGCCGGGCGGTGCTGGAGGCGGTGCGGCACCTGTGCGAGGCCGCGGACGCCGACCTCGTCGCCGAAGGCGTGGAGAACGACCGGCAGCTCTCGGCGCTGCGGCGCACCGGGGTGCGGCTGGTGCAGGGCAACCTGCTGGCCCCGCCCGCGCGCCGGCCTCCGACCACGATCACCGTCCCGGGGGTGGCCGCCGAGGTCACCGACCCGGCCGGGCAGCCGGTGAACACGCTCGCCGCCGGCCCGCGGGTCACCGAGTTCCTCTCCCCAGCCACGCTGCTGCCGGTGGACGCGACCGCCGACAAGGTGCGCGGCGTGCTCGCCGACCACCCCGAGATCAGCGCGGTGGGGGGGGGGGGGGGGCCCCCCCCCGCGGGGGGGCCCCAAGCAGCGCCACCCGGGCGGCGGGGCCGGCCCCGGCCCGCCGGGCGCGGGGGGGCCGGGGCGGGCCCGGCGCCGGGGGGGGGGGGCGGGCGCCCCCCCCCCCCCCCCGCGGGGGGGGGGCCCCCCCCCCCCCCCCCCCCCCCCCCCCCCCGCCGCAGTACACCATCGATCGCAACCGGTTCCTGCTCGCCGTCACCGGTCCGTACGGGCACGCGCTGCACGCGAAGCGCCCGGCTTCGCGGCTGGCCGACGAACCCCGCGTGGTCACCACCGCGACCACCGCCATCGAGGCGTTGAGCCTGGTCACCCGGTCCGACCAGTACCGGATGTACGATGACGCGATCGTCGTCGACGAGTCCGGCCGCTGCCTGGGCGCGGTGCGGGCCGGGCACCTCATCCGCGGCATGGCGGACCTGAAGGTGGAGGAGGCGGCGGCGCTGAACCCGCTGACCAGACTGCCCGGCAGCGACTCCATCGCCAGGGACGTGGGCAGGCGGATCGCCGCCGGGGACGTGTTCGCGGTGAGCTGGCTGGACATCGACGAGTTCAAGTCGGTCAACGACGGCGCCGGGTTCTCCGCGGGGGACGACCTGATCCGGTCGATCGGGCGGGTGCTGACGGATGCGGCGACCTCGCTGCCGTCGGTGCGCGTCGGGCACGTCGGCGGCGACGACTTCCTGCTGGTCGCCGATCTGGACGACCTGGTACCGCTGTCCGAGCTGCTGCTGGACCCGCCGCGGGAGGCGGGCGGGGTGCCGGTGACGCTGTCGCTGGCGACGCTGGTGTGCACGCAGAGCACCGTGACCGGCTACGACGAGGCGTCCCGGCTGCTGGCGCCGCTGAAGCACCGCGCGAAGGACCTCACCGGGTCGAGCTGGGTGATGTCGCGCCCCGGTTCGGACCACGTGGACGTGCTGCGCGGGAAACCGGCGCCGCAGCCGTTCGCCGTGCCGGACGACCCGGCGGGCGGCATCTTCCCGGCGCACGACCCGGACCGGCGCCGGCCGCAGTCCCGGCTGCGCTGATTCCCGGGCTGCCGACCCCGGCGGCTGATCCCCGGGCTGCCGACCCCGGAACGCGCGGCGGCCCCCGGCTCGGGACCGGAGTCCCGCCGGGGGCCGCGCTGCGAACCGGTTCGGTCCGGGTCAGACGGTGAAGCCGAGCGCGCGCAGCTGCTCGCGCCCCTCCTCGGTGATCTTCTCCGGGCCCCACGGCGGCATCCACACCCAGTTGATGCGGAAGTCGCTGACCAGGCCGCCGCCCGGACCGCCGGTGAGCGCGGAGCGGGCCTGCTCCTCGATCACGTCGGTCAGCGGGCAGGCCGCCGAGGTCAGCGTCATGTCCACCGTGGCGCTGTTGTCCTGCTCCACGCGCACGTCGTAGACGAGGCCGAGGTCGACGACGTTGATCCCCAGTTCGGGGTCCACGACGTCGCGCAGCGCCTCTTCGACGTCTTCGAGCGCGGCGAGTTCCGCGGCCGGAGCCGGGGGCTCCGGGAGGTTCTCGGCGCCGCGCGCCACGTCGGTGGCCTCGCCCGCGGCTGCTTGCTCGTCCTGCACCTGGGTTCGGTCTGTCATGACGCTCCCACTTCGTCGACGACGCGCGAAACGGCGTCCTTGAAAGCCATCCAGCCCAGCAGCGCGCACTTCACGCGCGCCGGGTACTTCGCCACCCCCGCGAAGGCGATGCCGTCCTCCAGGACGTCCTCGTCGGGTTCGACCTGGCCACGACCCTGCATGAGTTCGCTGAACGCGGCCTGCCTGCCCATCGCCTCCTTCACCGACTTGCCGACGACGAGGTCGGTGAGCACGGAGATCGAGGCCTGGCTGATCGAACAGCCCTGCCCCTCGTAGGAGACGTCCTCGACGGTGGCGTCGAGGCCGTTGCCCGCCAGCCGCACCCGCAACGTCACCTCATCCCCGCACACCGGGTTGACCTGCGAGGACTCCGCGTCGAACGGGTCCCGCAGGCCGTGCCCGTGCGGGTTGCGGTAGTGGTCCAGGATGATCTCCTGGTACATCTGTTCGAGCTGCATCACACGTCCTTCAGCCGTTCACCCGACACCGAAGAAACGCTGGGCCTCCCGCACAGCTTCCCCGAGCGCCCGGACCTCGTCCAGATCGTTGTACAGGTAGAAGCTGGCGCGGACCGTCGCGGGCACGCCGAACGCCCGGTGCAGCGGCCACGCGCAGTGGTGACCGACGCGCACCTCGACGCCCTGGCTGTCGAGCACCTGGCCGACGTCGTGCGGGTGCACCCCTTCGACCACGAACGCGACCGTGGCACCGCGGGCCTCGGTGGTGGCGGGGCCGATGATGCGCACCCCGTCGATCGCCGACAGCTCGTCGAGCGCCGCCGCGGCCAGCTTCTTCTCGTGCGCGGCGATGCGTTCCATGCCGACCACCGACAGGTAGTCCACGGCCGCGCCGAGCCCGACGACCTGGGAGGTCATCGGCACGCCCGCCTCGAACCGCTGCGGCGGTTCGGCGAACGTGGCGCGGTCGATGTGCACCATCTCGATCATCGACCCGCCGGTGATGAACGGCGGCATCGCGCGCAGCAGCTCGTGCCGCCCGTAGAGCACGCCGACCCCGGAGGGCCCGAGCATCTTGTGCCCGGAGAACACCGCGAAGTCCACGTCGAGCTCGGCGAAGTCCACCGGCGCGTGCGGCACCGACTGGCACGCGTCGAGCACGACCAGCGCGCCGACCTGGTGCGCCCGCGCCACGACCTCGTCGAGCGGGTTCACCGTGCCGAGCACGTTGGACTGGTGCGCGACGGCGACGACCTTGGCCCGCTCGGTGATCACCGCGGACACGTCGGACAGGTCGAGCCTGCCGTCCTCGGTGACGCCGAACCAGCGCAGCGTCGCCCCCGTGCGGCGGCACAGCTCCTGCCACGGCACGAGGTTCGCGTGGTGCTCCATCTCGCTGACCACGACCTCGTCGCCCGGGCCGAGGCGGAAGCGCTCCGCCTCGGGACCGGACGTCGCGGCGTTGCTCATCGCGTACGCGACCAGGTTGACGCCCTCGGTCGCGTTCTTGGTGAACACGACCTCGTCCACCCCGGCACCCACGAAGCGGGCGATCTTGGCGCGGGCGTCCTCGTAGGCGTCGGTGGCCTCTTCCGCGAGCTGGTGGGCACCGCGGTGCACCGCCGCGTTGGAGGTCTCCACGAAGGCGCGCTCCGCGTCCAGCACCTGGCGGGGGCGCTGCGACGTCGCCCCCGAGTCCAGGTACACCAGGCGCCGGTCGTCGCGGATCGTGCGGCCCAGGATCGGGAAGTCGGAGCGGATCGCCGCGACGTCCAGCGGGCCCGCGGCCGCACCGGCAGTGGTGAGGGGCTGAGCGGTCATGACTGCGCGACGGCCTCCTTCTTGCCGGTGAACCGCACGTAGCCGTTCTTCTCGAGCTCGTCGGCCAGCTCCGGCCCGCCCGACTCGACGACCTTGCCGCCGGCGAACACGTGCACGTGGTCCGGCGTGATGTGGTTCAGGATGCGGGTGTAGTGCGTGATCAGCAGCACGCCCTTGTCGCCCTTGGACGTGTACCGGTTGACGCCCTCGGACACGACCCGCAGCGCGTCGACGTCCAGGCCGGAGTCGGTCTCGTCGAGGATGGCGAACTTCGGGTCCAGCAGGTCCAGCTGCAGGATCTCGTGCCGCTTCTTCTCGCCGCCGGAGAAGCCCTCGTTGACGCTGCGCTCCGCGAACGACGGGTCGATGTCGAGCTCGGTCATCGCCTGCTTGACCTCCTTGACCCAGTGCCGGATCTGCGGGGCCTCACCGCGGACGGCACCGGCGGCGGTGCGCAGGAAGTTCGACATGGACACGCCCGGCACCTCCACCGGGTACTGCATGGCGAGGAACAGGCCGGCGCGGGCGCGCTCGTCCACGCTCATCTCCAGCACGTCCTCGCCGTCGAGCAGGACGGAGCCGGAGTCGATCTGGTACTTGGGGTGCCCGGCGATGGCGTAGGCCAGGGTGGACTTGCCGGAACCGTTCGGGCCCATGATCGCGTGGATCTGGCCGGAGTCGATCGTGAGGTTCACGCCGTTGAGGATCGGCTTGGCGCCTTCCTCGGTGAGGACGGAACCGTGCAGGTCCTTGATCTCCAGGGTGGCCATTGTGCTGTGTTCTCCTGGTACGTGGGGAAAGGGAGTGAGGGGGCGGCGTCAGGCGCCGACGACGGCCAGCTCGGCCTCGATCGCGGCCTCCAGCCGCTCCCGGACCGCGGGCACCGTGATCTTCTGCAGGATCTCGCCGAAGAAGCCGCGGACCACCAGTCGGCGGGCCTGCTCCTTCGGGATGCCGCGGGCCTGCAGGTAGAACAGCTGCTCGTCGTCGAACCGGCCGGTGGCGCTGGCGTGACCGGCGCCTTCGATCTCACCGGTCTCGATCTCCAGGTTCGGCACCGAGTCGGCGCGGGCGCCTTCGGTGAGCACCAGGTTCCGGTTCAGCTCGAAGGTCTCGGTGCCTTCGGCCGCGGCCCGGATCAGCACGTCGCCGATCCACACCGAGTGCGCCGCGTCGCCCTGCAGCGCGCCCTTGTAGAGCACGTTGCTGCGGCAGTTCGGCTGCGCGTGGTCGACCAGCATCCGGTGTTCCAGGTGCTGGCCCGCGTCGGCGAAGTACAGGCCGAGCAGCTCGGCGTCCCCGCCCTTGTCCCCGTAGGTGATCGTGGTGTTGACCCGGACCAGGTCGCCGCCGAGGGTCACCGCCAGGTGCCGGAACACCGCGTCCCGGCCCAGGTAGGCGTGCTCGGAGCTGACCTGGGTCGCGTCGTCGGCCCAGTCGTGCACGGACACGACCGAGAGCCGGGCGGAGTCGTCGGTGATGAACTCGACGTTCTCGCCCAGCACGCCGGAGCCGCGGTAGTCGAGGACGACGACCGCTTCGGCGAACCGCTCGGCGCGGATCTGGATGTGCCCGAACGCCGTCTCGCCCTCGCCGGGGCCGTGCACGACGACGCTGACCGGCTCGGCCGGCTGCACGTCCTTCGGGATGGTGATGACGGTGGCCTGCTCGAAGGAGCTCCAGGCCTGCGCGGCGATCCGGTCGGCGGGCACGCCGCCCTTGCCGAGGCGCTCGTCGTCGCGGCCGACGGTCTCGACCGTGACCTCGGCGCTCGCCTCGACCTCGACGTTCAGCGAGGCGGTCGCCTTCGCGGTGCCGTCGTGCAGCCCCTTGAGCCGCTTGATCGGGGTGAACCGCCAGTCCTCCTCGCGGCCGCCGGGGACCTCGAAGGCCTCGACGTCGTAGGAGGTGAAGCGCTCGCCGCGGGAGGACTGCGGCACGACCGCGCCCCCGTGGCTGTGCTCGGTCAGGCCGTGCTGGGCGTCGGCGGTGTCAGTGGTGCTCGTCATGTCAGCCGACGGCCCCTTCCATCTGCAGCTCGATCAGGCGGTTCAGTTCCAGCGCGTACTCCATGGGCAGCTCCCGCGCGATCGGCTCCACGAAGCCGCGCACGATCATCGCCATCGCCTCGTCCTCGGTCAGACCGCGCTGCATCAGGTAGAACAGCTGGTCGTCGCTGACCTTGGAGACGGTGGCCTCGTGGCCCATGGACACGTCGTCGACGCGCACGTCGACGTACGGGTAGGTGTCCGAGCGGCTGATCGTGTCGACCAGCAGCGCGTCGCACTTGACCGTGGAGGCCGAGTGGTTGGCGCGCTTGGCGACCTTCACCAGACCCCGGTAGGAGGTGCGGCCACCACCGCGGGCGATCGACTTGGAGACGATCGTCGAGGAGGTGTGCGGAGCCATGTGCTCCATCTTCGCGCCCGCGTCCTGGTGCTGGCCCTCACCGGCGAACGCCACCGAGAGCACCTCGCCCTTGGCGTGCTCGCCCATCAGGAACACCGACGGGTACTTCATGGTGACCTTGGAGCCGAGGTTGCCGTCGACCCACTCCATGGTTGCGCCCTCTTCGGCCTTGGCCCGCTTGGTGACCAGGTTGTAGACGTTGTTCGACCAGTTCTGGATGGTCGTGTAGCGGCAGCGAGCGCCCTTCTTGACCACGATCTCCACGACCGCCGAGTGCAGCGAGTCGCTGGAGTAGATCGGGGCGGTGCAGCCCTCGACGTAGTGGACGTAGGCGTCCTCGTCGACGACGATCAGCGTCCGCTCGAACTGGCCCATGTTCTCGGTGTTGATCCGGAAGTAGGCCTGCAGCGGGATGTCGACGTGCACGCCCTTCGGCACGTAGATGAACGAGCCGCCGGACCACACCGCGGTGTTCAGCGCGGAGAACTTGTTGTCCCCGGCCGGGATGACCGAGCCGAAGTACTCCTTGAAGGTCTCCGGGTGCTCGCGCAGCGCGGTGTCGGTGTCCAGGAACTGGACGCCCTTCTCCTCAAGGTCCTCGCGGATCTTGTGGTAGACCACCTCGGACTCGTACTGGGCGGCGACACCGGCGACGAGCCGCTGCTTCTCCGCTTCCGGGATGCCCAGCCGGTCGTAGGTGTTCTTGATGTCCTCGGGCAGGTCCTCCCAGCTCTGGGCCTGCTGTTCGGTCGAGCGCACGAAGTACTTGATGTTGTCGAAGTCGATGCCCGACAGGTCGGCGCCCCAGTTCGGCATCGGCTTGCGCTCGAACAGCCGCAGCGCCTTCAGCCGCGCTTCGAGCATCCACTCCGGCTCGTCCTTCTTGGCCGAGATCTCCCGGACGACGTCCTCGTTGAGCCCGCGTCGCGCGCCTTCGCCCGCGACGTCCTTGTCGGCCCAGCCGTACTCGTAGTTGCCCAGGGTCGCCAGCGTCTCCTCTTGGCTGAGCTGGCCAGAGTTGTTCGACGCCGTGGTGGGTGTGCGCTGCTCGGCAGCGGCAGTCATACGGACTCCCCTCCGTCAGGAATCGGGGCGGTCTGCCGCCCGTCGGTCTGGGACCGGTCGTGGGCGGCCGGATCGGTTTCGGCCGACGCGGATGCCGGGATGACCTGGGTCTCCGGGCCGCGATCGGCGGTTCGCTCGGACCGCGTGAGCGGTACGTGCGTCGTGCAGGCCGCATCGCCGTTGGCGATGGTGGCCAACCGCTGCACGTGGGTGCCGAGGACTTCGGCGAAGGCCTCCGTCTCGGCTTCGCACAGCTGCGGGAAGTCCGCAGCGACGTGCGCCACCGGGCAGTGGTGCTGGCAGAGCTGCTCACCGGAGGCCACGCTGCGCGTCGAGGCAGCGTAGCCCTCGCGAGTCAGCGCACCGGCGAGGACCTCGGCCCGTTCGGCCCTGGTCCGCGCGGCGGCCAGCGCCTCCCGGTGGTGGGCGACCAGTGCGGCGATGCGCTTGCGAGCGAACTCCCGCACCGCCTGCTCACCGTCGGTGTCGGCGATGAACCGCAGCGCCGCCACGGCCAGGTCGTCGTAGGCGTGCCCGAACCTGGCCCGGCCGACCTCGGTCAGCAGGAACAGCTTCGCGGGCCTGCCCCTCCCCCGGCGCTGCCGGGCGGAGGACTCCCTGGTGTAGGCCTCGCCTTCGGTGACCAGCGCGTCGAGGTGCCTGCGCACCGCGACCGAGCTGAGCCCGAGGGCTTCGGCCACCGCCGCGGCGGTGATCGGCCCGCGCTCCAGCAGGAGGCGGGCGACCGAGTGCCGGGTCCGCCCGTCCCCGGACGGCGCACCAGCACCCGGGGCTGCGGCTCCCGAGTCGGCGGCCGCAGCCGGAGGTGGCGTTCCGGCGTTTTTCACAACACCGATGTTACCTATTTAGCTCCGACACACCAGACCGCAGGTCCGCCAACGTGACCCGGATCACCCCGAACGGCGGTTGTGCGACGGCGGGACGGGCCGCCCACCGACTGCCCTAAGCTTCGGTGCCGTGGGCGCAGGCGAGACGAACCAGCAGGACGAAGCCGGGCCGGGCGAGTCAGCGACCTCCGGCACCCCGGCCGACGGCACCACCCCCCGGGGCGCGACCCGGTCGCGGGACGCCGCCGCGACCGCACCGACCGGCGCTGAGCGGGACGGACGCGGCACCACCCGGGTCGCCGACGCCCCACTCAGCAGCGACACCGCCTACGCGGGCGACGCGCCCGCCGCGCAGCAGCCCGCCCCGCTCGACGCGCCCGAACGCCGCCAGCTCGACCTGGTCCGCCGCTTCGGCACCACCGGCTCGCTGGTGCTCGCCTTCGGCGCCATCGGCGCGGGCGCCGCTCCCGTCGACAACCCGCTGATCGGGGTCCGGCTGCTCGGGCTGCCCGCGCGCATCCCCACCGTCGCCATGGCCTGCGCCTGGCTCGGCATGCTCATGGTCGTCACCGCGTGGCTCTGGCTCGGCAAGCTGTCCTGGCCCGGCCGGGACCGGATGGTCAGCCGCACCCAGATGGACCGCACCATCGTCATGTGGGGGCTGCCGCTGGCCGTCGCGCCGCCGCTGTTCAGCACCGACATGTACACGTACCTGGCGCAGAACGCGGTGGCCGCGCAGGGCATCAACCCGTACACGCTGGGACCGGGCACCGCGCTCGGCGTGGACCACCCGCTGGTCGCCAACGTGCCGAACATCTGGCGCGACACGCCCTCGCCCTACGGTCCGCTGTTCCTGCTGTTCGGCCAGCACCTCGGCCGCGTCATCGGCGACGACGTCGTGTTCGGCGTGCTGCTCTGGCGGGTCGTGATGATCATCGGTCTGATGCTGGCGATCTGGGCGATCCCGCGGCTCGCCGCCCGCTGCGGGGTGCACCCGGTGGCCGCGCTGTGGCTCTCGGCCGCCAACCCGATCACGCTGTTCCACGTGGTCAGCGGCGCGCACAACGAGGCGCTGCTGGTCGGGATCATGCTCGCCGCCATCGAGCTCGGGCTGCGCTGGCGCGGACCGCTCGGCGTGGTCGTCGCCGGGGTACTGCTCAGCATCGGCGGGGCCATCAAACCGCCCGGCTTCGTGGCCCTCGGCTTCTTCGGCATCTACGTGGCCCGCAGGCGCGGCGGGCGGATGCGCGACCTCGTCGGCGTCGCCGCCGTGCTCGCCGTGCTGATGCTCGGCACCATGACGATCATCACGGTGGCCAGCGGCTGGGGCCTCGGCTGGATCGAGACCTACGACGTGCCGAACCGGATCAAGACCTGGCTGGCGCCGATGACCGCGTTCGGCATGACCGGCGGCGGGGTCGGCATGCTGCTCGGCCTCGGCAACCACACCAACTCGATGCTGGTCATCACCAAGATCTTCGGATACGCCATCACCGGGCTGGTGTGCGTGCGGCTGCTGTGGCTGGCGTTCAAGGGCCGGATCGAACCGCTGGCCGCGCTCGGCATCACCCTCGGCACGCTCGCCGTGTTCGGGCCGGTGCTGCACCCCTGGTACCTGCTGTGGATGGTGGTGCCGCTGTCGCTGGCCACCAACGACCACCGCTTCCGGATCGGCGCGGCCACCATCTGCTCCATCGTCGCGCTCGTGGTCCCGCCGACCGGGGCCGCCTACATCCTGCGGGCCTACCAGGTGCCGTTCGCCGTCATCGCCTCGATCCTCGCCTTCGGGATCCTGCTGTGGCTCGTGCGCGGCAAGGTCCCGCCGCTGCTGCCGACCCGGGCGGATGAGCGCCCCGTCACGTCATAGGCTTGGACGTCGTGAACGAAGCCGCGAGCACCCCCACGCCCGGCCCGGTGATCGAGGAACCGGCCGCCGACGGCGACGCGCTGGACGTGCGCGGGCTGACCAAGCGCTTCGGCGACACCACGGCCGTCGACGGGCTCGACCTGCGGATGCCGCGCGGCAGCGTGCTCGCCCTGCTCGGACCCAACGGCGCGGGCAAGACCACCACCGTCGAGATCTGCGAAGGCTTCCAGCGGCCCGACGGCGGAACGGTGCGGGTGCTCGGGCTCGACCCCGCCACCCAGGGAGAACGGCTGCGGCCCCGGATCGGCGTCATGCCGCAGGGCGGCGGCGCCTACCCGGGCGTGCGGGCCGCCGAGATGCTGGAGCTGGTCGCGACCTGCTCCGCGGACCCCATCGACCCGCGCTGGCTGCTCGACGTCCTCGGGCTCACCTCCGCCGGGCGCACCCCGTACAAGCGGCTCTCCGGCGGACAGCAGCAGCGGTTGTCGCTGGCCTGCGCGCTCGTCGGCCGCCCCGAGCTGGTGTTCCTGGACGAACCGACCGCCGGGCTCGACCCGCAGGCCCGCCACCTGGTGTGGGACCTGGTCGCCGCGCTGCGCCGGGACGGCGTCGGCGTGCTGCTGACCACCCACCTGATGGACGAGGCCGAGGCGCTCGCCGACCGGGTCGTCATCGTCGACCACGGGCGCGCCGTCGCCGACGGCACCACCGCCGAGCTCACCGCCGACCCGCGGGGCAGGCAGGAGCTGAAGTTCCACTCCGAGCCCGCGCTCGACCTCGGCCTGCTGCTGGCCGCGCTGCCCGAGGGCTACGAGGCCGTCGAGCAGCGCGCGGGCCGGTACGTGGTGCGCGGCACCATCGACCCGCAGGTGGTCTCCACCGTGACCGCGTGGTGCGCACGGCACGGCGTGTTCGCCAACGAGCTGCGGGTGAGCAGGCGCAGCCTGGAGGACGTGTTCCTGGACCTGACCGGACGGGAGTTGCGCTCGTGAACCACGGCGCCGCCAAGACGGGGACCGGCACCGCCGGGACCGGACTCGCCCGCGACGACCGGGACGCCCCGCGCCCCGGCGAGCGGTTCCCCGCGGGCACCTTCGCGCCCGCCCCGGGACGCGGACGGGCGCTGCGGATGCTCGCCGCGCACACCCGGATCGAAGCGCTGCTGATCATCCGGCACGGCGAGCAGGCGCTGCTCACGCTGATCATCCCGCTGGCGCTGCTGATCGGGCTGAGCACGCTGCACATCGGCACCGTGCCGGAACCGCGGGTCGACTCGGTGGCGCCGCGCATCCTCGCGCTGGCCGTGATGTCCACCGCGTTCACCGGGCAGGCCATCGCGCTCGGCTTCGACCGCCGCTACGGGGTGCTC
Source organism: Saccharopolyspora sp. 6V (assembly GCF_020176785.1). Taxonomy (NCBI): domain Bacteria; kingdom Bacillati; phylum Actinomycetota; class Actinomycetes; order Pseudonocardiales; family Pseudonocardiaceae; genus Saccharopolyspora; species Saccharopolyspora sp. 6V. The sequence goes on from NZ_JAIUKB010000083.1 coordinate 19,173, forward strand.
AAGCGGCTGTCCGCGACGGCGCTGCCGCGCTGGACGCTGATCAGCGGCCGGGTGCTGGCGACGCTGCTGGTGGTGGCGCTGCAGGCGGTGCTGCTGGGGATCACGGCCGCGCTGTTGGGCTGGACGCCGAGCCCGCTGGGGATCGTGGCGGCGCTGCCGCTGCTGGTGCTGGGCACCCTCGCGTTCGGCGCGGCCGGGGTGCTGGTGGGCGGCGCGTTCCGGGCGGAGATCGTGCTGGCGGTGGCGAACGCGATCTGGTTCGTGCTGCTGCTGGCCGGTGGGCTGGCACTGCCGATGAGCGATCTGCCGGGCCCGGTGGGCGCGATCGCCGGGCTGCTGCCCTCGGGTGCGCTGGCGACCTCGCTGGAGGCGGCGCTGGAGCACGCGGCGCTGCCGGGCTGGCAGCCGCTGCTGGTGCTGGTGGCGTGGGCCGCGGCGGCCGGGGCGCTGGCGGTGCGCACCACTCGGCTCACCTGACCGGACCGAACTTCCGGACCCGGTGGTTACCGGAAGTAGGGTGAGAGCATGACTGAGCAGCACGCCGACGTGACGCCCGGCACCGAACTGGCCCGCCCCTGCCACCGCAGCCTGGAACCGCTGCACTCGCTGATCTACTTCAGCCCCGAAGCCGAGGAGGAGTTCGGCGCGCTCGGCCTCGACGGCACCCGGATGCGCTACTTCGCCGGCCGCGCCGCCCCGATGGGCGCCGTCGGCGCGGGAGTCGTCGCCGCCACCTTCTACAACTTCAACCCGCGGGTGATCGCCGAGGTCATCCCGCACGCGTGGACGATCACCACCCCGGAAGCCGTCGTCGCCGCCCGGTTCCGCGCCGCCGACACCGCGCTGCGCAAGCTGCTCGGCCCCGAGACGATCGCCTCCGAGGAGCTCGCGGAGGCCGCCGCGCTCGCCCGCCGCGCCACCGAGGCCTGCCGTCCCGAAGCCCGCCCGCTCTACGCCGGGCACGCCGACCTGGAGTGGCCGGACGAGCCGCACCTGGTGCTCTGGCACGCCCAGTCGCTGCTGCGCGAGCACCGCGGCGACGGCCACCTGATAGTGCTGCAGGCGGTGGGCCTCACCGGGCTGCAGGCGCTGGTCCTGCAGTCCGCGAGCGGCGAAGGACTCTCCCGGCAGTTCTCGCAGGCCAGCCGCGGCTGGTCCGATGAGGAGTGGGCGCAGGCGCAGCGCGAACTCGCCGACCGCGGCCTGCTCGACGCCGACGACGGGCTCACCGAGCGGGGTGTCGCCTTCCGGGAGGACGTCGAGCAGCGCACCGACGCGCTCGCCGCCGCCCCCTGGGCCCACCTCGGCGCGGAGAACGCGCAGCGCCTCGCCGGGTACGGCAAGAAGCTCAGCACCCAGGTGCTCAAGGCCGGCGCGTTCCCGAAGGGCACCTTCGCCCGCGAGAAGCGCGTGGAGTGACCTGCGGCGCACCACCTGGCGGCCGGGCGGTGCGGGGCGGCGAATACCATCGATGCGTGCCGTCGTCGATGCTGTCCCGGATCCCGGCCGCCGACCACCGCCTGGTGCGCTGGCTCGCGCTCGCCGTCCTCATCACCCAATCGCTGATCTCGGTGACGGGTTCCGTGGTGCGGGTGACGGGCTCCGGCCTCGGCTGCCCCACCTGGCCGCAGTGCTTCCCGGGGAGCATGGTCCCGGTCGACCACCCCGAGGTGGCGACGCTGCACCAAGTGATCGAGTTCGGCAACCGCACGCTGACCGGCCTCGTCGGGTTCGTCGCGCTGGCCTGCCTGATCGCCGCGTGGCGGGTGCGCCCGCACCGGCCGCGCCTGGTGAAGCTGGCGCTGGTCATGCCGCTGGGCGTGCTCGCGCAGGCCGTCATCGGCGGCATCACGGTGCTGGTGGACCTGAGCTGGTGGAGCGTGTCCATCCACTTCATGGCCTCGGCCGTGCTGATCTGGCTGGCCGCGTACCTGTTCAAGGCCGCGGGCGAGGGCGACGAGCCCGCGACGCCGGTGCTCCCGGCCCGGATGCGCCGGCTGCTGGTGGCGCTCACCGCGGTGACGGCGGCGATGCTGGTCGCGGGCACGCTGGTGACCGCGGCCGGGCCGCACGCCGGGGACGCCGACACGCCGCGGCTCGTGGTGCCGGTGCCGACGCTGGTGCAGGTGCACGGCCTGCTGGTGATGGCGTACGTGTGCCTGCTCGCGGTGTTCGGCGTGTGGCTGCGCGGCGCCCGCCCGACCGGCGCGCTGCTGAAGGCCTACGGCGCGGCGTGCGTGCTGGTGCTGGCGCAGGGGGCGCTCGGCTCCGCGCAGTACGTGCTCGGGGTGCCCGGGGCGCTGGTGGTGCTGCACGTGCTCGGTTCCACCCTGGTGATCACGGCGACCGCGCTGCTGTGGTGCGAGTCCCGCTACCGCGGGCCGGTGCCGCGGGTCCCGGCAGGCGAATCCGCGGAGCCCGTCCCGGCTTGACCGCCGGTTCCGGTGCCCGGCCCGGCTCAGTAGCGCAGTGCGCGGCGCTCCCGCTCCCACCGCTGCCAGAGCTGCGGCATCTCGCCGGAGAGCCACTTGTAGAACTCGTGCACGGTGCGCAGCCGCCGCGCCCGCTCCCCCTGGCCGCTGAACATCCGCAGCCCGTCCTCGGTGAGCTGTTCGAGCCCGGTGACCTGCTCCATGCGGTGCCGGACCAGTTCCGGCCAGCGGTGCTCCTCCACGCGATAGAGCGCGGCCTCGCGGCCCTGCCGGGTCGTCTTGGAGATGACCCCGAGGCGCAGCAGCAACCGGACGTTGGTGCTGACGGAGCCGCTGCTGGCGTTGAGCCCGTGGGAGAGCTCGGCCGCGGTGCGCTCCGGCGGGTCGCAGATCAGCAGGAACGCGAGGATCCGTCCGGCGATGAGCGGCATGCCCTCGGTCGCTTCGAAGTGCGCGGCCATCTGCTCGATCCACTCGGACATGGCGGGACGGTCGGTGCGCTGGGCGTACTCGGTCACCTCGGGTGCCTCCGACTGATCGACTTCAACCGATGCTGAAACCATAGACTCAGGAGAACGGCGAAGCCACCCCGACACGCCCCGGAAGCGGGCTCACCCGGCCAGCGCCGCCCGCACCGCCGACGCGAACCGCGGCTTCGCCCCCGGATCCGCCTGGCGGAACCCCAACGACGGTTCGGTCAGCTCCAGCTCCAGCAGCAGCGGCGACCCGTCCTCCCGGCGCACCAGGTCCACCCGCGCGTACAGCAGCTCGGACCGGCGCATCCCGTGAATCGCCGCCGCCGCGTCCACCGCGTCCTCCGCCGCGCGGCGTAGCGCCGCATCCGGCTCCACCCCGAAGCGGTCGCCCGGTCCCGGCCCCGGCGCCGCCGGATCCGGCAGCATCGCGCCCTTCACGAACGCGTGCGAATAACCCCCGCCGACGAACACCAGCGCCGTCTCGCCCTCCCGGTCCACCGCCCGCTGGTAGGGCTGCACCAGCACCGCGTGATCCACGGCGTGCCGCGCGGCCAGGTGCGCGGCCGCGGCGTCCCGCTCCCCCACCGCGAACCGGGCCGCGCCCCGCGAGCTCGCCCCCACCGAGGGCTTCAGCACGAACTCGAAGTCCGGGCAGCGCAGCGGTTCGCCCGGTGCGATCAGCTCCGTCGGCACCACCGGGACGCCCCGCGCGGCCAGATCGGCGAGGTAGGTCTTGTCGGTGTTCCAGCGCGCCACCCGCGCCGGGTTCACCAGCGCGGGCACCGACTCGCACCAGGCCAGGAAGTCCTTGCGCCGCAGCGGGTAGTCCCAGGTGCTGCGCAGCACCACGAGCTCGGCGGAATCGAACGGCGCGGCCGGGTCGTCCCACGGCGCCCAGGCCGCGGGCACGCCCAGCTCGGCCAGCACCTCCGGCAGGTCGGTGTCGTCGGCGTTCGAGCGGGGCAGCTCGGCGCAGCTGGCGAGCAGGACCCGAGGTGCCGGTCTCACCGGGCCCGCGGGCCGGCCATCTTCCGGCGGTGCGCCGGGCCGATCTGCAGCGCGGCGGTCGTGTCGCCGTCCCACTCCCCCGCGGTGACCTGCTCGACGGCCTCGACCACGGCCTCCCCCGCCGCGACGCCTGCGACCAGCACGTCGCCGAGCGCGCCGTCCTCGCCGATCAGCACGATGCGGGCGCCCGCCTGGCCGAGGTTCTCCACCACGGCTCGCGCGGAACCGCCGTGGCCCGCGGCGAACGCCTTCACCCGGGCGATCGCCTTCGGCTCGGGCGCGGTGCTCTGCTCGGTGTCGTTCTCGGCTGCCATGCGGGTGATCCTAGACAACCACCCCGACGACACGGGGCGAACAGTTACCCAGGCCACCGCCCGGCCGCCTCCGCGCCTGCGAGAGTGGGGATGATCCCCGGCGGCCGTCCCGGCGCCGGGCGGACGAGGCGATCTAGGAGGCACGCATGCGCGCGATTCGGGTACCGGCCCACGGCGGACCGGAGGTGCTGGAGCCCGCCGAACTGGACCGGCCGACCCCGCAGTCCGGTGAGCTGTTGGTGGAGGTGTCCGCGGCCGGGGTGAACTTCATCGACACCTACCAGCGCAGCGGCCTCTACAGCGTGCCGCTGCCGTTCACCCCCGGCGTGGAGGGCGCGGGCACCGTCCGCGAGGTCGGCCCGGACGTCACCGGATTCACCCCCGGCGACCGCATCGCGTGGGCCATGACGCCCGGCGGCTACGCCGAGCAGGCCGTGGTGCCCGCGCGCAACTCGGTCCGCGTCCCCGACGGCGTCGACGACCGGACGGCGGCCGCCGCGATGCTGCAGGGCATGACCGCGCACTTCCTCGTCACCTCCACCCACCCGATCCGCCCCGGCGAGACGGCGCTGGTGCACGCGGCGGCGGGCGGCGTGGGACTGCTGCTCACCCAGCTGATCAAGGCGCGCGGCGGGAACGTGATCGGCACCGTGTCCACCGACGAGAAGGAGCGGCTGGCGCGCGCGGCCGGTGCCGACGAGATCATCCGCTACACCGACGCCGACGTGGCCGAGGAGGTCCGCGACCTCACCGACGGGCGCGGGGTGGACGTGGTCTACGACGGCGTCGGCAAGGACACCTTCGACGGCAGCCTCGCGTCGCTGCGCCCGCGCGGGACGCTCGCGCTGTTCGGCGCGTCCAGCGGGCCGGTGCCGCCGGTGGACCCGCAGCGGCTGAACTCGGGGGGCTCGCTGTTCCTCACCCGGCCGTCGCTGGCGCACCACATGCTGGATCGGGAGGAGCTGGACCGGCGGGCCGGGGAGATCTTCCAGGCGGTGCGCGCGGGTGAGCTCGACGTGCGCATCGGCGGCAGCTACCCGCTGGAGCAGGCCGGCCGGGCGCACGAAGACCTGGAGGCGCGCCGCAGCACGGGCAAGCTCCTGCTGCTGCCCTGAGCGGAAGCGCCCGCCCGGGAACTCCGAGTGCCCCGGGACCGACTGATCGACCATGATCGATCGCGTGATCGGGCGGCGCGGTGCGCTGGCGCTGCTCGCGGCCGGGCTGCTCGGCGGCTGCCGAGCGGTCCCGGCCGAAGCCGGCCGCGGACTGGTGACCCTGGACGGCGGGACGGCTCGCCTCGCCCTGCTGCTGGGGCGCGAACAGGTGGGCACGGTGGCGGTGACCGCCGGTGACCCGGTGCTGCCCGCGATCGCGGCCGTGCAGGGCGCGCCGGTGCTCGACCTCGGCGGCGCGGGCGGACTGGACCTGGAGGCGCTGGCCCGCCTGCGCCCGGAGGTGCTGGCCGGGCACCGGCTGCCCGGGGTCCCGGCGGAGCTGCTGCGCGGACTGGCCCGGTTGCGGCTGGTGCGGCGCACCGGGGACGTGCGCGCGGACGCGCTCGCGCTCGGCGCGGCGGTGGGCGCGGCCGGAGCCGCGGTGGCCGCGTGGGAGGCCTTCGAGCGGGACCGCGCCGAGCTCGCCGCCCGCCTCGCGACCCGCCGGATGCCGACGATCTCGGTGCTCGGCGCGGGCCGCGGCGACGAGGTGGTCACCACGGTGTCCGGCTCGACGGCCGCCGGACAGGTGCTGCGGGCGCTCGGCGTGGCCCGGCCCCCTGCGCAGGAAGCGGTCGCGGACGGGCCGCTGCCGTTCCCGGAGATCTCCGGCGAACGGCTCGGCGAGCACGACGCGGACCTGCTGGTGGTGCTGCGCGGCAACGCCGGGTCGGTGCGGGAGCAGCCGCTGCTGCGGACCTCGCCCGCGGTGCGCGCGGGCCGGGTGGTCGAGGCCGACCAGTTCGAGTGGGCGGCCCTGGCCTCGCTGCCCAGCGCGCGCTGGGTGCTGGCCGACCTGGCCGGGCTGCTGCTGGAGCGGGCCGCGCCACTGCTCGGCATCGGCTCGCCCGGGGGCCTCGATCGGCTGCGCGGGTTCCGCGCCGGCTGAGGGCTCCAGTCGACCGGCCGCTCCAGCCGACCGGCCGCTCCAAGCAGGCCCGGTCGCTCCAAGCAGGCCCGGCCGCGCTAGCCGACCCGGTTCCGCAGCCGCAGGCCGAAACCGCCCGCCGCCAGCAGCACCACACCCACCAGCAGCACGATCAGCGGCCCGCCGAGCGCACCGCCGGTCCAGTGGTACAGCGCCTCCGGCACCGCGACGGTCACCCCGAGCACGCCGAACACCAGCAGCACCGCCGAGCGCAGCGCCACGAACGCGGCGAAGCAGCCGACGGCCAGCACGAACGTGATCGCGTAGCTCCACGACTGGTGCGCGATCACGGTCCACTGGGCGCCGGTGAGCGCCGTCGCCGCCGCGATCCCGAAGCCCACGTCGCGCCGCACCCGGCCCGCGCGGCCCCGGGTCGGCCGGTCGAGCACACCGCGCACCGCGAGCACCGCCCACAGCCCGCCGAGCACGATCAGCACCAGCATCTGCGGCACGGACCCGCTGCCCGGTAGCTCATCGGCCAGCGCGAGCGCGAACCAGAATGCGAAGGCACCGGTCGCCACCAGCCCCGGCACCGCGGGCAGCAGCGCGTACCCGGCGGCGGCCGCGACCAGCCCGAGCCCGCTCGCGGACAGCGAGGAGTCCGAACCGTCCAGCCCGGCCACGACCGCCATCGCCGCGGACCCGGAGGCCAGCGCGAGCAGTGCGGACACGATGCGGCTGCGCCGCGAGGGCGCATCGGCGGCGAGCTCCCGCGCACCGCGCGGGCCGCCCGCGATGAGTCCGCCCGCGACCACGAGCACCGCGGTGGCGGCGACCAGCAGGCCGATCCGGGCCGCGGTCGACAACACCTCCCAGGACATGCCGACCAGCAGCGACGCACCGCCGATCACGAGTGCGCCGCCCGCGTACCCGAGGACCTCCCAGACCCCGCCCGCGCGCTGCGGTGCGGGTTCGGCGGTGAGCTCGGCGCGCACCGCATCGGCCTGCTCGGAGGTCAGCGTGCCGCGTTCGACGAGGCGCTCCAGCGCCTGCCGGTGCCGCGGCGGCAGTTCCGCGCTCATCGATCTCCCTCCACCGGTGATCCGCGCCGACTGTCGCACATGCGGCCGGGCCCGCGGTGGAGGGTGCGACGGCCCGCGCGACGACCAGGTGGGACGGCGCCGGACCGCTCAGCTCGTGGCGATCACGCGAACGGCCAGCCCAGCACCGGCAGTCCCAGTGCCGAGTCCACCGCCAGCGCCACGCACACGATCATCAGGTACGTGTTGGACATGTGGAACAGCCGCATCGGCTTCGTCGGCTCGCCCCGCTTGGTCGCGGTGTGCAACCGGTGCGCGAGCCACAGGAACCAGGCGCCGGAGAGCACCGCGAACGCGGTGTAGAGCCACCCGGTGGCGGGGGCGAGCAGCAGCGTCCACAGCACCATCAGCCAGCTGTAGGCGACGATCTGCCGCGACACGTAGGCCGGTTCGGCGACGACGGGCAGCATCGGCACGCCGGCGCGCTCGTAGTCCGCCTTGTACTTCACCGCCAGCGCCCAAGTGTGCGGCGGTGTCCAGAAGAAGATGATCCCGAACATGACCAGCGCGGGCCAGTCCACCCGCCCGGTCACCCCGGCCCAGCCGATGACCACCGGCATGCACCCGGCGGCCCCGCCCCAGACGATGTTCTGCGCGGTGCGGCGCTTGAGCACCAGCGTGTAGACGAGGACGTAGAACAGGATCGTGGCGACCGCCAGCACCGCGGCCAGCAGGTTCGTCGTCGCCCACAGGAACGCGAACGAGCCGAGCCCCAGCGCGATCCCGAACAGCAGCGCGTGCCGGTTGGAGACGGTGTGGCGCACCAGCGGCCGGGCCCTGGTGCGCTGCATGACCTGGTCGATGTCGGCGTCGGCGACGCAGTTGAGCGCGTTGGCGCTGCCCGCGGCCATGGTGCCGCCGACCAGGGTGGACAGCACCAGCCACGGCGAGGGGATGCCGCGCTCGGCCAGCAGCATCGCCGGGATGGTGGTGACCAGCAGCAGCTCGATGACGCGCGGCTTGAGCAGGCCGAGGTAGGCCTTGAGCAGGTCGCCGGGCCGCCGCGCGTGCCGCTGCGCACCGCCGACCGGGGTTTCGGTGCTGGTCACGAGGCCGCCCCTGCCGCGCGCGCCGCGAGCCGCACGCCGTGCTCCGCACCGCCGGGGAGCGCGGTCCGCGCCGCGGCCGGGGCCGCGCCGTGGTGTCCGCCCGAAGCGCACCGCATCGCAGGCATGGGACTCCTAGTCAGCTCGGGGTGACCACCGGAACGACGGCGACCGACCGCCCTGAATGGTAGGCGCGCTACACCCCAGCGCCGCTCGCAGGGTCCGGGCGCGCGCCCCGGATACCTCGCGGCCGGGACCGGACCCGGCGGCGCCGGTACCGTGGGGTGAGCCACCGGACACGCTCCGCGCGGAAGGCACGCCCGCCGCGCCGCGTTGCCGGTGGTGGGGTCCGCCGCACCGTCGCGGGATCGGCCCCGCGGCGGTCGAGGCGCCGCCGGGCGGGCGACGCACCGCGAACCGGGCCGGGCACCGGCCGTGGCGCCCCGGGCACGCACCGTCGACACCCCGGGGGGCACGGCCGTGGCGGCACCGGTGAGCTGCGCGAACACCGGCCGGCGCGGTTCGGCGCCGCACGACGAGGGGTCTCCGGCGATGCAGGCGGTTGACCCGCGATCCTCTCACCCCGGTGGGGGACCGCATCAATTCAGGCGGGCCGCCGCGCGCCCACGAGGTCACGACTAGGCTGCCCGCTGGACGAGGGATAACTGCGGTCCGAATCGGTCCGGGTCAGCGGGCGACGCGCCGGAGCCGCGAAGGACCGCTTCGAGGGAAACTGGAGCTGCGTCCGTGTCCGTCACCGACGATCTTGCCCGCTTGACCACCAAGCGACTGCCCGCAGACTGGACCGAGTTGGACCAGCGCGCCGTGGACACGGTCCGGGTGCTGGCCGCCGACGCGGTCGAGAAATGCGGCAGCGGGCACCCAGGCACCGCCATGAGCCTGGCCCCCGCCGCCTACGCGCTGTTCCAGCGCGTCATGCGGCACGACCCCACCGACGCCGACTGGATCGGCCGCGACCGCTTCGTGCTGTCCGCCGGTCACTCCAGCCTGACGCTGTACCTCCAGCTGTTCCTGTCCGGGTACGGGCTGGAGCTGGACGACATCAAGGCCCTGCGCACCTGGGACTCCAAGACCCCCGGTCACCCGGAGTACTGGCACACCCCCGGTGTGGAGACCACCACCGGCCCGCTGGGCCAGGGCCTGGCCACGGCCGTCGGCATGGCGGTCGCCGCCCGCCGCGAGCGCGGTCTGCTGGACCCGGAGTCGGCCCCGGGCGAGAGCCCGTTCGACCACCAGATCTACGTGATCGCCTCCGACGGCGACATCGAGGAGGGCGTCACCTCCGAGGCCTCCTCGTTCGCGGGCACCCAGCAGCTGGGCAACCTCACGGTGATCTACGACGCGAACGAGATCTCCATCGAGGACGACACCCGCATCGCGCTGTCCGAGGACACCGCGAAGCGCTACGAGGCCTACGGCTGGCACGTCGTCACCGTCGACGGCGGCGAGGACGTCTCCAGCATCCTGGACGCGCTGGACGCGGCCAAGGGCAAGCCGGAGCAGCCCACGCTGGTCGTGCTGCGCACCGTGATCGGCTTCCCCGCGCCGACGAAGATGAACACCGGCAAGGCGCACGGCGCCGCGCTGGGCGGCGAGGAGATCACCGAGATCAAGAAGGCGCTGGGCTTCGACCCGGAGCAGACCTTCGAGGTCTCCGACGAGGTCCTCGCGCACGCCCGCAAGGCCGTGGATCGGGGCAAGGCCGCGCACGCCGAGTGGCAGAAGTCCTACGACGCGTGGGCCGCCGAGCACCCCGACCGCAAGGCGCTGCTGGAGCGGATCCGGGTCCGCGAGCTGCCCGCCGGCTGGTCCGAGAAGCTGCCGACCTGGGAGGCCGACGGCAAGGGCGTCGCCACCCGCAAGGCCTCCGGTGAGGTGCTCAACGCCCTCGCCGACGTGCTGCCGGAGCTGTGGGGCGGTTCCGCCGACCTGGCGGAGAGCAACAACACCACGATGAAGGGCGTCGACTCGTTCGGCCCGAAGCACATCTCCACCGGGATGTGGAACGCCCAGCCGTACGGCCGGACGCTGCACTTCGGCGTCCGCGAGCACGCGATGGGCTCGATCCTCAACGGCATCGCACTGCACGGCGGCACCCGCCCGTACGGCGGCACCTTCCTGATCTTCAGCGACTACATGCGGCCCGCGGTGCGGCTCGCGGCGCTGATGAACGCCCCGACGATCTACGTGTGGACGCACGACTCGATCGGCCTGGGCGAGGACGGCCCGACGCACCAGCCGATCGAGCAGCTCTCCTCGCTGCGCGCCATCCCCGGCCTGTCGGTGGTCCGCCCCGCGGACGCCAACGAGACCGCCTTCTCCTGGAAGGCGATCTTGGAGGACACCAGCGGCCCCGCCGGGCTGGCGCTGACCCGCCAGGGCGTGCCGACGCTGGAGGGGACCGACGCCGAGGGCGTCGCCAAGGGCGGCTACGTGCTGGCCGAGGCGTCCTCCGGCACCCCCGAGCTCGTGATCATCGCCACGGGCTCCGAGGTCCAGCTGGCCGTCGAGGCCAGGAAGATCCTGGAGGCCGACGGCGTTGCCACCCGCGTGGTGTCGATGCCGTGCGTCGAGTGGTTCGACCGGCAGGACAAGGCCTACCGCGAGCAGGTGCTGCCCCCGTCGGTGCGCGCCCGCGTCTCCGTCGAGGCCGGCATCGCCCAGTCCTGGCACCGGTTCACCGGTGACCTCGGCGAGAACGTCTCGATCGAGCACTTCGGCGCCTCGGCGGACTACAAGACCCTGTTCGAGAAGTTCGGCTTCACCACGGAGGCGGTCGTCGACGCCGCCCGGCGGAGCCTGGAGAACGCGCGCTCGAACGCGTGAGTGGAGGTATTGCAGTGACGAACAACCAGAACCTCACCGCGCTCAGCCAGGCGGGCGTGGCGATCTGGCTGGACGACCTGTCCCGCCAGCGGATCACGTCCGGCAACCTGACCGAGCTGATCAACGACTACGCGGTCGTGGGTGTCACCAGCAACCCCACGATCTTCGCGAAGGCGCTGTCCAACGCGGCCGACTACAACGACCAGGTCCGCGAGCTCGCCGCCCGCGGCGCCGGCGTGGACGACACGGTCCGCGAGCTGACCACGAAGGACGTGCGCGACGCCGCCGACGTCTTCCGCAACGTCTACGAGGCGGGCGACGACGGCCGGGTCTCCCTGGAGGTCGACCCGCGGCTGGCCCACGACACCGACCGCACCGTCGCCGAGGCGCTGGAGCTGTGGAAGGCCGTCGACCGGCCGAACCTGATGGTCAAGATCCCGGCGACGGTCGAGGGCCTGCCCGCGATCACCCGGGTGCTGGCCGAGGGCGTCAGCGTGAACGTGACGCTGATCTTCTCCGTGGAGCGCTACCGGGACGTCATGGACGCCTACCTGGCGGGCCTGGAGCAGGCGAAGGCCAACGGCCACTCGCTGAACACCATCGCCTCGGTCGCCTCGTTCTTCGTGTCCCGCGTGGACACCGAGATCGACAAGCGGCTGGAGGGCGTGGAAGGCGGCCAGGACCTGCAGGGCAAGGCGGCCATCGCCAACGCCCGGCTGGCCTACGCCGCCTACGAGGAGGTCTTCTCCTCGGACCGCTTCCAGGCGCTGGCCGCGGACGGTGCGAAGCCGCAGCGCCCGCTGTGGGCCTCCACCGGCGTGAAGGACCCGGCGTACTCCGACACCCGCTACGTCGATCAGCTGGTGGCGCCGAACACGGTGAACACCATGCCGGAGGCGACGCTGTTCGCCACCGCCGACCACGCCCAGGTCGAAGGCGACCAGGTCCGCGGCACCAAGGACGCCTCGCAGCAGGTGTTCGACGCGCTGACCGAGATCGGCATCGACCTCGACGACGTGTTCGCGGTGCTGGAGCGCGAGGGCGTCGAGAAGTTCGAGAAGTCCTGGGAGGAACTGCTCGACACCGTGCGCGAGCAGCTCGACCAGGCCAAGTAGGCGAACGGCCGTTCCACCGCGGGTGTGCCCCGCGCCCGCCCCCGGGGGGGGGACATTCCACGGAATTCGCGTGCCCCGGGTGCTGTGGCGGGTGGGCCCGGTCAGGCTCATCGGGGTACCCCCGCGGCGGAGGCGTCCGGTCCGCCCACCGGCCGGCGTCGCCCATCCCCTAGACACGAGGAATCAGATGGCAACCGAAACTTCAGTCGAGATCGCAGACGAGGGTCTGGCCGGGGAGGCTCGCGCGCTCGCCGAGCGGCTGGCCGCGGACGGCGCGGCGAGCGGTCTCGCCGCGGGCGACGCCACCCTGTGGGGCCCGGACGCCGAGAGCGAAGCCTCGATCCGGCTCTCCTGGACCACCCTGCACGAGACCTCCCGCCCGCTGCTGGCGGAGATCGCCGAGCTGCGCGCGGAGCTGCACGCCGACGGCGTCGACCGGGTCGTGCTCGCCGGCATGGGCGGGTCCTCCCTCGCCCCCGAGGTGATCACCGCGACCGCGGGCGTGCCGCTGACCGTGCTGGACACCACCGACCCGGGTCAGGTCGGGGACGCGCTGTCCGGCGACCTGGACCGCACCGTGCTGGTCGTGTCGTCGAAGTCCGGCACCACCGTCGAGACCGACAGCCACCGCCGCATCTTCGAGGCGGCGTTCTCCGCGAACGGAATCGATCCCGCTACGCGCATCGTCGTGGTCACCGACCCGGGGTCACCGATGGAGACCGCCGCCCGCGAGGCCGGGTACCGCCGCGTGTTCACCGCCGACCCGAACGTCGGCGGCCGCTACTCGGCGCTGACCGCGTTCGGGCTGGTCCCGGCCGGGCTGGCCGGTGCCGACATCACCGCGCTGCTGGACGAGGCGGCGAGCGCGTTCGAGCTGGTCCGCCAGGACTCCGCGGACAACCCGGCGGTGCGGCTGGCCGCGGCGTGGGGCGCGGCGCACGAGCGCGGCGCCGAGAAGCTGGTGCTCGCCGACGGCGGCTCCGGCATCCCCGGCTTCGGCGACTGGGCCGAGCAGCTCATCGCCGAGTCCACCGGCAAGCAGGGCACCGGCCTGCTGCCCGTGGTCGTGGAGAACCCGCAGGCCCCCGGCTTCGCCGACGCGGGCCGCGACGCCACCACCGTAGCCGTCGGCGGCGCCGGCGCCGCCGCGCAGCTGGTGACCACCGGCCCGCTGGGCGCCCAGTTCCTGCTGTGGGAGTTCGCCACCGCGCTGGCCGGGCGGCTGCTGGGCATCGATCCGTTCGACCAGCCCGACGTGGAGGCCGCGAAGAAGGCCGCCCGCGCGCTGCTCGACGGCCCCGACGGCGGTCCGGTCGTGACGCCGGCGCTGGTGTCCGGTTCCATCGAGGTCTACGCCTCCGGCGACTGGTTCACCGCCGGGGTGGGCACCGTGGCCGAGGCGCTGCGCGCGTTCGTCAAGTCCGCGCCCGCGCACGGCTACCTGGCGGTGCAGGCCTACCTGGACCGCCTCGACGACGCCTCCGCCGCGCTGCTGCGCCCCGAGCTGGCCCGCCGCACCGGCCTGCAGACCACCTTCGGCTGGGGACCGCGCTTCCTGCACTCCACCGGCCAGTACCACAAGGGCGGTCACCAGAACGGCGCGTTCCTGCAGATCACCGGCGAAGCCGAGAACGACCTGGAGGTGCCGGAGCGGCCCTACTCGCTGGCGGGCCTGCAGCGCGCCCAGGCGCTCGGCGACGGCCAGGTGCTCGTCCAGCACGAGCGCCCGGTGCTGCGGCTGCACCTGACCGACCGGGCCGCCGGTCTGGTCGAGCTGGTCAAGGCCGTTCAGGAACTGCACGACGAGAGGGGTGGGGCGTGAGCGCCAGGAACCTGCCGCGCAACCCGCTGCGGGACCCGCGCGACAAGCGGCTGCCGCGGATCGCCGGGCCGTCCGGCCTGACGATCTTCGGCGTGACCGGGGACCTGTCCCGGAAGAAGCTGATGCCCGCCATCTACGACCTGGCCAACCGGGGGCTGCTGCCGCCGGGGTTCGCCCTGACCGGCTTCGCCCGCCGGGACTGGGAGGACCAGGACTTCATGCAGGTCGTCTACGAAGCGGTCAAGGAGCACGCGCGCACCCCGTTCCACCAGTCCGTGTGGGACCGGCTGGCCGAGGGCATCCGCTTCGTGCCGGGCTCGTTCGACGACCCGGAGGCGTTCGACCGCCTCGCCGAGACCGTCAAGCAGCTCGACGAGGAGCGCGGGACCGGCGGCAACCACGCCTTCTACCTGTCGGTGCCGCCGTCGGCGTTCCCGACGGTGCTGACCCAGCTGTCCCGCTCCGGGCTGACCGACCAGTCCCCGGACCAGTGGCGCCGGGTGGTCATCGAGAAGCCGTTCGGGCACGACCTGGAGAGCGCCCAGCACCTCAACAAGATCGTCAACGAGGTGTTCCCCGAGGACTCGGTGTTCCGCATCGACCACTACCTCGGCAAGGAGACGGTGCAGAACATCCTGGCGCTGCGCTTCGCGAACCAGCTGTTCGAGCCGCTGTGGAACGCCCACTACGTCGACCACGTGCAGATCACGATGGCCGAGGACATCGGGCTCGGCGGCCGCGCCGGGTACTACGACGGCATCGGCGCGGCGCGCGACGTCATCCAGAACCACCTGCTGCAGCTGATGGCGCTGACCGCGATGGAGGAGCCGGTCAGCTTCTCCCCCGAGGACCTGCGCGCGGAGAAGCTGAAGGTGCTCTCGGCGACCAAGCCGGTCGGCCCGTTCAGCGAGACCACCGCCCGCGGGCAGTACACCGGTGGCTGGCAGGGCGGTTCGCTGGTTCCGGGCCTGCACGAGGAGGGCGGCTTCGCCAGCGACTCGACCACCGAGACCTATGCGGCGATCACCCTGGAGGTGGAGAGCCGCCGCTGGGCCGGGGTGCCGTTCTACCTGCGCACCGGCAAGCGGCTGGGCCGCCGCGTCACGGAGATCGCCGTGGTGTTCAAGCGCGCCCCGCACCTGCCGTTCGACGACACCATGACGGAGGAGCTGGGCCAGAACGCCCTGGTCGTCCGGGTACAGCCGGACGAGGGCGTCACGATGCGCTTCGGTTCGAAGGTTCCGGGCACCTCGATGGAGGTGCGGGACGTGACGATGGACTTCGGCTACGGCCACGCGTTCACCGAATCGTCCCCGGAGGCGTACGAGCGGCTGATCCTGGACGTGCTGCTCGGCGAGCCGTCGCTGTTCCCGGTCAACGCCGAGGTGGAGCAGTCCTGGCGGATCCTCGACCCGGTCCTCGACTACTGGGCGGCGCACGGAGCGCCGGAGAACTACAAGGCCGGGACGTGGGGGCCGCCGACCGCGGACTCCATGATGACCCGCACCGGACGTGTCTGGAGGCGCCCGTGATCATCGACCTGCCGTCGACGACCACCTCGCAGGTCAACAAGAAGATGGTCGAGCTGCGCGAGACCGGTGGGGCCGTCGCGCTCGGCCGGGTGCTGACCCTGGTGATCGTCACCGGGGACGGCACCGAGACGGAGAAGGCCATCCAGGCCGCCAACGACGCCAGCCGGGAGCACCCGGCGCGGGTGATCGTGGTGGCCCGGGGCGCCAAGGAGGCCGCGCCGCGGCTGGACGCGCAGATCCGCATCGGCGGGGACGCGGGCGCCTCGGAGGTCGTGGTGCTGCGCCTGTACGGCGCGCTGGCCGACGAGGGCGCCGGTTCCGTGGTGCCGCTGCTGCTACCGGACGCGCCGGTGGTGGCGTGGTGGCCGACCGAGGCCCCGGAGGTCCCGGCGAAGGACCCGATCGGGATGCTCTCGCACCGCCGGATCACCGACGCGGCCGCGGAGCCCGACCCGATCGAGTTCCTGAAGACCCGCGTCGGCTCCTACGTGGAGGGCGACACGGACCTGTCCTGGACCCGGCTCACCTCATGGCGCGCGATGCTCACCGCGGCGCTGGACCTGCCGCCGTACGAGGCGGTGACCAGCGCCGTCGTCACCGGTGCCGCGGACTCCCCGTCCACGGACCTGCTGGCGGCGTGGCTCGGCGCCTACCTGGAGGTCCCGGTGTACCGGGTGGAGCACCCGCGCGGCCCGGGCATCGTCTCGGCCGAGCTGCGGCGCCCCTCCGGCTCGGTCAAGATCGTCCGGCCGGACGGGAAGGTCGGCACGCTGACCCAGCCGGGCCAGCCGGACCGCCGGCTCTCGCTGCACCGCCGCGAGGTGCGGGACTGCCTGGCCGAGGAGCTGCGCAGGCTCGACCCGGACGAGATCTACGAGATCACCCTCGGTGGGCTGGCCGGGATCCGGCGCGTCGACCAACCCCCCGCCGCCGACGAGCCCGAGCAGGCGGCGACCGAACCGGAGCAGGCGGAAGGCGAGGCATGACCAGGCAAGAAGTCGTCGTGCACGGCGACGGCGAGGTCCTGGCGGCGGCCGCCGCCGCCAGGTTGATCACCCGGATCGTGGACGCGCAGGCCGCGCGCGGATCGGCGTCGGTGGTGCTCACCGGCGGGCGCACCGGCATCGGCGTGCTCGAACAGGTCCGGCACTCCCCCGCCCGGGACGCGGTCGACTGGGCGAACGTGGACGTGTACTGGGGCGACGAGCGGTTCCTGCCGGACGGCGACCCGGAGCGCAACGAGACCCAGGCGCGGGCGGCGCTGCTCGACCACGTGGCGGTGGACCCGGAGCGGGTGCACCCGATGGCCCCGTCCGACGGCAAGTTCGGCGCGGACGCCGACGCGGCCGCCGCGCACTACGCGGAGCTGCTGGCGACGCTGGCCGAGCCGGCCGTGGAGTTCCCGGTGCCGCGCTTCGACGTGCTGCTGCTCGGCGTCGGCGAGGAGGGGCACACGGCGTCGTTGTTCCCCGACACGCCGTACGTGCGGGAGCGGGAACGCGCGGTGGTGGGCGTGCACGACTGCCCGAAGCCGCCGCCGACGCGGATCTCGCTGACGCTGCCCGCGATCCGGTCCGCCGCCGAGGTGTGGCTGATGACCACGGGCGCGGCGAAGGCCGAGCCGGTGGCGGCCGCGCTCGGCGGTGCGGATCCGGTGGACATCCCGGCCGCGGGGGCCGTCGGCCTGGAGCGCACCTTGTGGCTGCTGGACCCGGCGGCCGCGCCGCGCGGCTGAGCACGGCTGATCGAGTCCGGGCCGTCCGCTCCCCCTCGGGGCGGGCGGCCCGTTCGCGTGAAGTGGCCTTTCGTTTTCCCCGGAAATTGGACCTTGGGGGAGTCCACTTCGCCGCGCAGGATGAGCGCATGACCGAACCGACCACCGCACCGCCGTTGTCCTCGACGCCCCGCACCTCGCTGGGGCGCAAGAAGGACCGGGCCGCCACCGACCGCGCCGACCTGCACGACGTGCTCGACGGGGCGCTGATCTGCCACCTCGGCCTGGTCCTCGATGGCCACCCGCAGGTGCTGCCCACCGGGTACGGGCGCGACGGCGAGGTGCTCTACCTGCACGGCTCCACCGGGGCGCGCAGCGTGCTCGCGGCGGGCGCCGAACCGGAGGTGTGCGTGACGGTCACCCTGCTGGACGCGGTGGTGTACTCCCGCACCCTCAACGACCACTCGATGAACTACCGCAGCGCGGTGATCTACGGCCGGCCGCGGACGGTGCTGGACCCGGCGGAGAAGCTGCACGGGCTGCGGGTGCTGTCCGAGCACCTGGCGCCCGGCTCGTGGGACCACGCGCGGGAACCGGACGCGAAGGAGCTCGCCGCGGTGGCGGTGCTGGCCCTGCCGCTGGCGGAGGCCTCGGTGAAGATCCGCTCCGGTCCGCCCACCGACGACCCGGCGGAGCACGCGACGGGCGCCTGGGCAGGGGTCCTCCCGCTCCGCACCGAGTGGGGCACCCCTATCCCGGCCCCGGACCTCGGCCCCGGCATCCCGACCCCACCCCACATCGCGGACCGCCGCACCCCCAACGGCTGAGCGCCCACCGCCGCGGCCCTCTCCTGTCAGCGGCGAAGCCGCTGGGCCGCGACCACCTGGTCAACCGGACCACCCGCGGGTTCCCCGCGTTCTCCTCGCGAGGAGGACGCTGAGGTCCACCCCGCCCCTGATCAGCAAGAGCCCTCACACCCGCCGGAGCCAGGTGTCGAAGTGCCGGTGCCGCAACGCGTAGCGGCAGCGCAGCAACCGCCACTGGCCGTACCCGGTGAACCCGGCGGGCCGGTGCACGCGCGCCCCGGCCAGCAGCGCCCACGTCCCCACCGCCAGGTCGTCGGCGATGGCGTTGAGCCGGTAGCGGGCGAGGCGCTGCTGATCGGGTCTGCCGTCGACGACCTCCGCGGCCCGGCGCCACTCGTCGTCGAGCTGGCAGGTCTCCACCAGCATCGCCGCGAGGTCGTGGTGCGGGTCCGCGTTGCCCGCGAAGTCGAAGTCGACCAGCCGCACCTCCCGGCCGGGGCCGACCAGCACGTTCGACGGGCTGCCGTCCCGGTGGCAGGGCCGCGAGTCCCGGCCGGCCGCCCGCAGCGCCGCGCCGATCCGGCGCACCCGCTCCCGCATCCAGGTGAAGTCCACCGGCAGCGGGACGCCCGCGGCCGCGGCGGCCTCCGACCACCGCTCGACGTCCTCGAACACGTCCCGGTCGACGGGCATCGCCGGGCCGCGGTGCAGCACCCGCTTCGCCGCGACGACCGCGCCGAGCACCTCGGGTTCCCGCAGGTGGTGCGGCTGCAGCGCCTGGAAGGTGGCGGGCAGCCGCTCGTAGCCGACGGCCCCGGCGGCGACGGCGCGGACGGCGGGCGCGACACCGGTGGTGTGCGCGACGGCCGCGCAGTCGGCGGCGCTCCCGGTGTCGACGAGCTCGGCGAGGGCCTCGGGCAGCACCGTCGCGAACCAGCCGTCGCACTCACCGGTGAGGAACAGGCAGTCGTGCACGGCGGCCTGCCGGGTGCGGTCCAGCCGCGGCGGCACCGCCCGCTCGTACTCGACGTCGTGGCGGCCGGTCAGGGCGTGCACCGCACGCCGGGTCCGCGGCTCCCGCGTGTCTGGACCGGCGCTCATCCGGCAACGCTTCCCACTCCTCGGACGTTAGGAGCGGGAACCGTCAGCTCTGCTACGCGCGCGTGTCCGGCCGGTCAACTGCCGCGGCGCAGATGTCCGGCAGGTAACCGAACCGGACATCCGGGGCGGTCCGCGCGCGATCCGGTCGTCCGCCGAGGTGAACGGCCCGTGTCCGGCCGGGCGACCGGGCCGTTCACCTGGGCCGGATCACGGTTCGGCGAGGACGACGACGCCGTCGTGGTCGCTCACCAGGTATTCGCCGGGCACGAACCGCACCCCGCCGAGCTCCACCGGCTCGTCGACGACGCCGTCGCCGGTCTTGCCGCTCTTGCGCGGGTTCGAGCCGAGCGCCTTCACGCCGAACTCCATCCCGGCCAGCACCGCGGTGTCGCGCACCGCGCCGTTCACCACGATGCCGGTCCAGCCGTTCGAGCGGCCGAGCTCCGCGATCAGGTCACCGACGAGCGCGGTGTGCACCGAACCGGCGCCGTCGATCACCAGCACCTGGCCCTCCCCCGGCTCGGAGAGCACCTTCTTGAGCAGCGCGTTGTCCTGGAAGCAGGTGACCGTGCGGATCCGCCCGGCGAACACCTCCCGCCCCCCGTACTGCCGGAACTGCACATCGCAGCTGCGGATGGCCGGTCCTTCGCGGTCCGCGAGGTCGGCGGTCGACAGGTCCATCACAGTCTCCTCGGCTGGGCCACCGGCGCCCGCGGCGCCGGACCTTCCCGGGCGCCGAGCCGACGCGGGCGACCGCGCCCGGAGCATGATCCGGCGAGCGTATCCGCCGATCAGCGCGCGGAGCGGGCCGGGCGAGCAACGCCACAGCGCTCACGCGGGGATGGGCGCGGTCCCGTCGTGGTGCGCGCGCAGCCAACGGCACCATTCGCCGATCCCCTCGCCGCGTTTCGCGGACAACCGCAACACGCGGATCCGCGGATTGATGCGCTGCGCGTGCGAGATGAATCGGTCCACGTCGAAATCGAGGTGCGGCAGCAGATCCACCTTGTTCAGCAGCACCAGATCGGTGCTGCGGAATACGTGCGGATATTTCAGCGGTTTGTCCTCGCCTTCGGTGACCGAGGCGATCAGCACCCGGTGGTGCTCGCCGAGGTCGAACAACGCGGGCGCGGCGAGATTCCCGATGTTCTCGATGAACACCAGCGACCGCCCGGCCGGTTGCAGCGACCGAAGTCCTTCGTCGACCATGTCGGCGTCGAGGTGCCCGCCGGAACCGGTGTTGATCTGCACCACGCGGCAGCCCGCGGCCCGCAGCCGGTCGGCGTCCAGGTGGGTCTCCTGGTCCCCTTCTATCGCCGAGATCGACACGGTCGAGCCGAGCTCGCGCAGCGTCCGCTCCAGGAGGGTGGTCTTCCCCGAGCCGGGCGAGCTCATCAGGTTCAGCGCGAGAATCCTGCGCCGTGCCAACGAGTTCCGCGTCCGCTCCGCCAACGCGTCGGAGATCCGCTGCCGGGGGACCGCACCGTCCGAAGCGGACGGTCCTTCGTGACCGCACGGCTCGGGGAAGTCCGGACCCGACACCCGGACCCCGGCGCGGCCCGCTGCTGCGTACCCACCGCGCATGGTCTCTCACACCTCCAGCTGCGGCGTCCGGGCGGATTCCGGCTGATCCGTCCAGACGCGGCAAAGATCATCTCATCGTCGCAGAGAACGGTTCGGTTCTCCATACCGGAATGGCCCGCGAAACGCGCTCCGCACGCACATCACGCGGATAGAGCAATGCGCGCGGAACCTTCGGAAACGGTCAGTGACCTAGCGGCGAGCCGGAACCGAGCACGTTTCCTGCCGACTCCCCCGGCGGACACGTCGAATGGTTCCGCGCACCCGGCGCACCACAGCAGATCCCCCAGCAACCGGCCGCCGCCGATGGGCAGCGCGCACTGCGGGCATTCGTCGCGGAACGCGCGCACGACGCCGTCCGCATTGCACACCGCGATGAATTCCCCACCGATCTTGGTGGTCACGACCTCCCCCGGAGCGAGGTCCGACACCCCCGGCACCGGCACCCACGACTGCGCGGGACGGCTGTTCTCGGACGACACCATGCGGGCCTGCTTCCTGCGACGACGCCGTGCTGCGGTGCGCCCCAAGCTACGACCGCGCCGCGACGGCCCACAACTCGATGTCCCCTCGTCCGGAGGACGCCGAACAACGCGAAGGCGGGGCGGGGGGGGGGCCCGCCCCCCCCCCGGGGGGCCCCCCGGGGGGGCCCCCCGGGGGGGTTTGTAGGTGTAAACACCCCAGAGGCGGG
>NZ_JAIUKB010000084.1:0-5303 GCF_020176785.1 Saccharopolyspora sp. 6V
CCCCCCCACCCCGCTGAGCGGGGGGCCGCTCCCCCGGCCGCCCGGCCCGTTCCCGCCCGGCCCGTTCCCGTCCCGCCCGCGGCCGCCTCCCGCGCGCCCGATCGGCCTGCCGCGCGGGCCGCGCCCGGTCCGCCTGCCCGACGGCGGGGCCGGTTCGAGCCGGGGCGCGGGCGACGACCCGGCGCCTCGCTGCACGGCGCGCTCGCCCGCTCCACCGCCGAGGAGGTGTTCGGCGCCGACCGGGTGCGCGCCGAACTGGACGCCGGGCGCTGGGTCGAACCGTGGGGCGGCGTGCTGCTGCCCGCCCGTCGCGCCCGGGACCCGCTCGCGCGGGCCGAGGCCGCGCTGCTGCGCGCCGGTCCGCACGCGGTGCTCAGCGGGCCCACCGCCGTCGCCATGCACGGCTGCACCGAGGCGTTCGACGACGAGGTCGTGCACGTCGCGGTGCCCTACCACCGCCAGCCCCGCTCGGTGCCCGGCCTGCTGATCAAGCAGGCCTGCGTCCGCGAGTCCGAGGTGCTGGAGCTCGACGGGCTGCGGGTGCACGCGCTCGAAGTCGCGCTGGTCGAGATGCTCTGCACCGGAGAACGGCGCACCGCGCTCGCCTGCCTGGAGCAGGCGCTGGCCGCGCTGGGCACGGCCGCCGAGCGGTTCCACGCCGTGGTGGCCGAGCAGGTGCACCGCAGGCGGGACCGCCGCGGCACCCGGCGCGCCGCGGAACTGCTCGACCTCGCGCGGCTCGGTCCGTCCGGCGCGGTCCCGGTCGTCGCCCGCATCGAAGCCGCCGCGCCGGCGAACGCGCTCGCCGGAGGTGCGTCGTGACCGAGCACCGGGACATCACACGAACGCCTGTGATGACCGCATCCGAATGCGTTATGTTCAGCGAGGAACCCGGTATTCCGGCCCGATCCAGCACTCGCGTCCGCCGCCCCGCCGCGCGGATCCGCTGGGGCCGCGGGACGAGGAGGGCACGAGGTGTCACGCAACGACGATCGGTTCCCGGATCAGGTGCGGGGCTCGGCCCCCGTCCTGCCGAACGGGACCGCGGTCACCGGCACGGCGGAATCGCGCGCGGCGCTCGGCGAACCCGTGGAGCTGGTGCTGCTGGACGTGGGTGGGCCCGTCTACGACGACTCCTGGTACCGGGAAGCGCTGCTGCGGGCGACCTGCGAACTCGTCGCGGAGAACGGCGGGATGCTGCTCGAAGCGGAGTTCCAGCGGGTCTACGACGCGCGGCGGCAGTCGCAGGAAGGTTCGCTGCGCACCGCGATGGCCGAGCACTTCCTCCGCGACGGCGACCGGGAACGGTTGTCGGACCGGGCCGAGAGCTACTGGTTCTACCCGCCCTCCGCCCTGCACCCGGACGTGCTGCCCGCGCTGCGGCAGCTGTCCGAGCGGTACTCGATCGCCGTGGTGGCCAACCAGCGGGCGCTGGTCGTGGACGCGCTGCGCCGCGACGGGGTGGCCCCGTTCATCGATCACTGGGCGATCTCGGAGCTGGTGGGGGCGACCAAACCGGACCCGGAGATCTTCTGGCACGCGCTGAACCGGGCCGGCGTGCTGCCGCGGAACGCGGTGCACGTCGGCAACCGGCTCGACTCCGACGTGCGCGGCGCGCAGCGCTTGGGGATGCGCACCATCTGGGTGGTGCGCGGCGAAGCACCGCCGGACCCGACGCCGGAGCAGCTGGGCGAACCGGACATCGCGGTGTTCTCGCTGGCGGACGTGCCCGCCGCGGTGGAACGCCTGCAACGAGCCCGGTAGCCGGGTCAGGCTTCGGCGACCTCCACCGCGACGCCGCGCTCGCGCAGCTCGTCCAGCACCGGTCGCGGGGTCGCCGGGTCCACGACGACCAGGTCGAACTCGGTCAGCGGCGCCAGCTCGTGCACCGCGCGCCGCTCGAACTTGGAGCGGTCCGCCAGCAGGACGCGGGTGGCGGCGGTGCGCATCAGCGCCCGCTTCACCTGCACGGACTCCAGCGAGCGGTGCAGGCAGTGCCCGTCCACCACGGCCGTCGCGGACAGCAGCAGCACGTCCGAGCGCAACGCGCCCGCCATCTCCGCGGCGTGCAGGCCGAAGAACGCGTCGTAGCCCGGGTGGAAGTCGCCGCCGAGGCCGATCACGTGCACGCCGTCCTCCTCGCGCAACCGGTTGATCACCGGGAGGAAGTTGGTGACGACGGTCAGCGGGGCCAGCTCGCCGAGCCGTTCGGCGACCGCGAGCCCGGTCGTGCTGTCGTCGAGCGCGACGACCTGGCCGGGGGAGAGGTGGCGCAGCGCGTGGCGGGCGATCCGGGACTTGGCCTCCGCCGCGTCGGACCGGCGGGCGCCGACCGACCTGGGCAGCAGCGAACCCGGGGTGGAGGTGGCGCCGCCGCGGACCTTGCGCAACCAGCCCTGGCGTTCGAGGACGTCCAGGTCGCGGTGGATGGTCATCCCGCTGACGCCGTACTCCTCGACGAGCCGCTCGATGCGCACGGTGCCGTCGGCGAGCACCGTCTGCCGGATGCGCTCGCGCCGCTGCTGCTGGGACACCGCCCCGCTGACCTGGCCCACACCCACCTCACCACCGACGTGTGCCGTCGGTGTGATTATCACACGCGGGAGGTGACGTCCGGGCCGCTCGGCGGTGCCGAGTCGATCACGGTCCGACGTTGCCGCAGGGCCGGGTGCGCAGCTTCGCCACGTAGTCCTCGGGCGCGCCCGCCGCCTCCGCCGCGTCGGCCATCACGCCGAGGTAGCGGGCCGAGGGCAGGCCGCCCTCGTAGGCGTCCAGCACGTACAGCCAGGCGAGCACCGGTCCGTCCAGGGTCTGCACCCGAAGCCGCAGCTTCTTGTGCATCCCCAGCTCGGAGCCCTCCCAGCGGTCGAGCTGCCGTTCGTCCTCGGGGCTGACGTCATACAGCACGGTGAAGACCTGCTCGCCGGGGTGCTCGACGATCGTCGCCAGCGCACCTTCCCAGCCGTAGTCCTCACCACCGAAGGTCAGCCGCCAGTCCATCAGCCAGCCCGTTCCCGCCAGCGGGGAGTGCGGGGCTCGCTCGGTCATCTGGGCCGGATCCATGTTGGACCCGTACGCGGCGTACAGCGGCACGCCCCACAGGGTAGCGATCGATGGGCCCGATGTCGGAGTGGACCGCGTCACCGCGGCGGCGAGTCGCGGTCCGAACGCCGCGAACGGGCGGGTACCGCCCGAATCGCCGCGAGCCGGCGAGACATAGGGTGGTGGCGCCCACGAGGCTCGGAGTACGGAGGGACCGCGAAGTGACCCGCATCGTGATCATGGGAGGTGGGCCTGCCGGTTACGAGGCGGCCCTGGTCGCAGCGCAGAACGGCGCCGACGTGACGCTGGTGGAGCCGGACGGGCTCGGTGGTGCGTGCGTGCTCTACGACTGCGTCCCGTCCAAGACCTTCATCGCCTCCGCGGGCGCGCGGTCGGCCGCCCGCGACGTGCGCGAGCTCGGCATCCGCAGCGATCCGGACGGCGTCGAGGTGGACACCGCCGTCGTGCACGGCCGGGTCAAGGGCCTCGCGCTGGCGCAGTCCGCCGACATCCGCGCCCGGGTGCGCCGCGAAGGCGTCAAGATCATCGCGGGGCGGGCCCGGTTCACCAACCCCGCGCACGGCATGGCGCAGCACCGCATCGGCGTGGACCGGGCCGACGGCGGCACCGAGGAGCTGGTCGGTGACGTGGTGCTCATCGCCACCGGCGCCACCCCGCGGGTGCTGCCGGGCGCGGTGCCGGACGGGGAGCGGATCCTCAGCTGGCGCCAGCTCTACGACCTGCCCGAGCTGCCCGAGCACCTGGCCGTGATCGGCTCCGGCGTCACCGGGGTGGAGTTCGCCTCCGCTTACACGGAGATGGGCGTCAAGGTCACGATGATCTCCAGCCGGGACCGGGTGCTGCCGCACGAGGACGCCGACGCCGCGGGCGTGCTGGAGGAGGTCTTCGCCGAGCGCGGGACCGAGGTCGTCAAGCACGCGCGGGCCGAGCGGGTCGAGCGGACCGAGAAGGGCGTCGTCGTGCACCTCGCCGACGGCAGGCGCGTCGAAGCCAGCCACGCGCTGATGACCGTCGGCTCGGTGCCCAACACCGAGGACATCGGGCTGGAGCGGGTCGGCCTGGAGACCGACCGCGGCGGCTACGTCAAGGTGGACCGGGTGTCCCGCACGCAGGTCCCCGGCGTGTACGCGGCGGGCGACTGCACCGGGTTGCTGCTGCTCGCCTCCGTCGCGGCCATGCAGGGGCGCATCGCCATGTGGCACGCGCTCGGCGAGGGCGTCAGCCCGATCAAGCTCAAGACCGTCGCAGGCAACGTGTTCACCCATCCGGAGATCGCCACCGTCGGCATCAGCGCGCAGGCCATCGACTCCGGCGAGGTGCCCGCGCGCACCGTGACGCTGCCGCTGGCGACGAACCCGCGGGCGAAGATGGAAGGTCTGCGCCGCGGCTTCATCAAGATGTTCTGCCGCCCGCAGACCGGTGTGGTGATCGGTGGCGTCGTGGTCGCGCCGAACGCCAGCGAACTGGTGCTGCCCATCGCGCTGGCGGTGCAGAACCAGGTGACGGTGGAGAACCTGGCGAACACCTTCTCGGTGTACCCGTCGCTGTCCGGGTCGCTCACCGAGGCCGGGCGCCAGCTCATGCGCCACGACGACCTGGACTGAGCCGTCACCGCCGCGGGACCGGCCTCGACGGCGGCGGGGCCGGCGGGGACCCTGGGGACGGGAGGCATTGCCATGGCGACACCGGTGCTGGTCTACGACGGCGACTGCGGCTTCTGCACCCGCAGCGTGCGGCTCGCGGAGAAGCTGCCGTTGCGCGCGCGGATCGTGCCGTGGCAGGAAGCGGACCTGACCGCGCTGCGCACCACCGAGCAGCGCGCCCGGCACGAGGTGCTGTGGGTGGACGAGACCGGCCGCGTCTCCGGCGGGGCGGACGCGGTGGCCGCGCTGCTGCGGCACTGCGGATTCCCCTGGTCGCTGCCGGGGGCGGTGCTGTCGCTGCCGGTGCTGCGCGGGATCGCCCGGCTCGGGTACCGCTGGGTCGCCGACAACCGGCACCGGCTGCCCGGTTCCACCCCGGCCTGCGCGTTGCCCGCCGACCAGCGCCCCGGCGCCTGAGCGGTGCCCCGGGGGGGGGGGGGGGGCGCCCCCCCCCGGCCCCCGGGGGCCCCGCCCCCCCCCCCCCCGCGCCGCCGCCGCGCCGCCGCCCGCCCGCCGCCCGGGGGGCGGGGGGGGGGGGGGGGCGGGGGGGCGGGGGGCCCCCCGCGCCCCCACGACCTGGGTTGCCCGGTCCAGGTT